>DASYTU010000301.1:0-77729 GCA_036001925.1 Actinoplanes sp. | reverse complement strand
CACCGGCGGCGCTCGCGAGCTGGCTGGCTCGCGCCTTACATCGGCGGCGCTCGCGGGACGGGGTGGCGGACTCGCCACGCCGCGCGCCTCGTGCCACGATCGTGCGCATGGGTCAGCTCCTCCTCTATGCCGCCGCGGCTCTGGTCGTCGCGGCGATCGTGTTCGGTGTCACGGTCATGCTGAGCGGCGGTGACTCCGGGCTGACGCCGACCGAGCCGGATGGACGGGCGTTGCCCCTGCCCAGCGATCGTCCGTTGGGCGAGGAGGACCTCCTCCGGACCCGGTTCGACGTCGCCTTGCGGGGCTACCGGATGTCCCAGGTCGACCAGGCGCTGCAACGCGCGGCATACGACATCGGATACAAGGGCGAGCTGATCGGCGTGCTCGAGGCCGAGGTGCTCGCGCTGCGGGAGGGACGGATCGGGGACGCGGACACGTTGCGGCGGGCGCGCGAGGCAGCCATCGCACCTCCTCCGGACGCTCCGGACGAACCGCCCGCTCCGACCGCACCCTCCGCCGAACCACCGGCGCCGATCCCGGCACCCGAGGATCCGTCGCCCTCCGCGGCGGCGCTGGAGGAGGAGCCGGCTGCCAAGGACGGGGAGCCGGTGGAACGCCGATGAGCGCGGCCGGGCCGGCGGACGGCCTCGACGACGCCGCGCAGCCCGGGACCGGCGAGGTCACCGCCACCGTGATCGTCAATGCTCCCGCCCCGCGGGTCTTCGCGGCGTTCATGAGCTGGGAGAAGCAGTCGCAGTGGATCCCGCTGACGACGGTGCGCGTGGTGGAGGGCGACGGCGGCCAGGGGAGCCTGGTCGAGGCGATCACCGCGCTGGGTCCGGCCGTCCTGCGCGACGAGCTGCGGGTGGTGCGGGTCAATCCGCCATACGAAGTCCGGGTCGTCCATTTCGGCAAGGTCCTGCGCGGGCCGGGCTCGATGAGGTGTACGCCGATGTCCGGCGACCGGTCGCAGGTTGTGCTGCACGAGTGGTTCCACCTGCCGGGCGGTACCGCCGGGCGGCTGGCCTGGCCGGTGCTGTGGCCGGGCTCGAAGCTGGGTTTCACGGGCGCGCTGAAGAGGTTCGGCCGCCTGGTGGAGCAGGGCCGCCTCCCGTAGCGTCCGCCGGCCCGAGTTCTTGTCGGTGGGTCCTCGTACCGTCGTCGCATGACGGATGAATTGAGCCGGACCGACACCTCGGCGTTCGGCGCGCCGGAGCCCGGTGTCGCCCCGCCCGAGGCGCTCGCGGCCGGCCTGGTGATCGGCGTGGACGGCAAGGCACGGTGCTTCTGGGGCGGCAGCAGCCCGGAATACATGACGTACCACGACACGGAGTGGGGCCGGCCGGTCCACGACGACGATGCACTCTTCGAGCGGATGAGCCTGGAGGCGTTCCAGTCCGGCCTGTCGTGGATCACGATCCTGCGCAAGCGTGAGTCGTTCCGCAAGGCGTTCGCCAACTTCTCAATCGAGGCTGTGGCGTCGTTCTCCGACGCCGACGCGGCGCGCCTGCTCGCCGACCCCGGGATCGTCCGTAACCGGATGAAGATCGACGCCGCGCTGCACAATGCTCGCGTCGCGGCCGACCTGCCGGACGGCCTGGCCCGGCTGCTCTGGTCGTTCGCGCCGGAGCCGCGGCCGCGGCCGGCCACCCGCGCCGAGGTGCCCGCCGCCACGCCGGAGTCCAAGGCCATGGCGAAAGACCTGAAGAAGCGGGGCTTCAAGTTCGTCGGCCCGACGACGGCGTACGCGCTGATGCAGGCCACCGGCATGGTCGACGACCACCTGGCGGGCTGCTTCGTCCCCCGACTTCTTGGTGATATGAGCAAATCGGGATAGCCACATATATGGCGATGGATGCCTACGCTCTCGGCCATCGAGAAGCTGTGCGTCCCACCGGGCGCACCTTCGGCCGAGGAGGACCGGATGGCAAGGTGGCGCACAATCCTGGGCGGGGCGGCAGCCGCGCTCACCGTGGCGGCGATGGGCGCGATGGTGAACGCATCGCCGGCCGCCGCGGTGCCGACGTGGGGCGACGGCGTCGTCACCCCGCTGGTGGTCGGCGGCACCCGCGCCGCGCAGGGCGAATTCCCGTTCATGGTGCGGCTGTCGATGGGCTGCGGCGGCGCGCTGTACAGCCCGACGATCGTGCTGACGGCCGCACACTGCGTGAGCCGTACCGGCACCAACTCGAGCATCACCGCGACGCTCGGCGTGGTGGATCTGAACTCGTCCAGCAAGATCACGCGGAGGTCTAACTACGTCTACCGCGCTCCCGGCTACAACGGCAACGGCAAGGACTGGGCGCTGATCCGCCTGTCGAGCCCGGTGACCGGACTGGCCACGCTGCCCATCGCGACCACGACGGCGTACGACTCGGGCACGTTCACCATCGCCGGCTGGGGCGCGAACCGAGAGGGTGGGTCGCAGCAGCGTTATCTGCTGAAGGCCACGGTGCCGTTCGTGAGTGACGCCACGTGCAACTCGCCAGCCATGTATGACGGGCAGATCATCCCCAGCGACGAGATCTGCGCCGGCTACACCCAGGGCGGCACCGACACCTGCCAGGGCGACTCGGGCGGTCCGATGTTCCGCCGCGACGCCGCGGACGCCTGGATTCAGGTCGGCATCGTGAGCTGGGGCGACGGCTGCGCCCGCCCGAACAAGCCCGGCGTGTACACCCAGGTCAGCACGTTCGCTTCGGCGATCAGCGCGGCGGCCGCCAGCCTCGGCGGCTGACTCCGAAGCAAGACCGGCCCCCCGGAGCAGGCGGGCCTCGGAGCGGAACGAGCTCCGGGGCCCGTTCGCGCCCGCTGAGAGGCGGTGTCAGCCCTCCTCGTCCTCTTCCGGGTCGAGATTGACCTCCTCGCCGAGCACGAACGCCTGCATGGCCAGCTCGTTGCCCGACGGCGACACGAACGTCGGCAGCTCGGCCGGTCCGAGCTCGAGCACGTACGACCAGAACTGCCGCACCGCCTCGGCCGGGCTGGTCGCCTCGATCGGCAGGTCCAGGCTCACCAGCCAGGTGAGCCGGTCCCGGTCGCCGCCGAGCCGGGCCGCGAGCCGCTGGAAGGCCTCGGCGTCGACGGCCGTCACGTCCGCTTCGAGCTTGAGCTCGTCGGCCGGCACCGGCGCGTCGAACGCCCGCCGCCGGTAGGACACCAGCAACTCGCCGTCGTGAACCTCCTTGACGCTGCCCAGCGCCACGGCGCGCGGCAGATCACCGCCCGCGATCAGCAGTACGTCGTCGCCGGAGACCGGAGAGCCGGAGACCGGAGAGCCGGAGACCGGAGAGCCGGAGACCGGGGGGCCGGAGACCGGAGGGCCGGAGACCGGAGAGCCGGAGACCGGGGGGCCGGAGACCGGAGGGCCGGAGACCGGCGCGGCGATGCCGGCGGGGCCCGCCACCGTCACGGTGTCGTGTTGGAACAACCGCTCGGTCGCCCACTGCTCCGCCGGGATGATCACCGCCCACTGCGCCATGCGCACCATCTCATCACGGCGCCCGGAGCCGGCCGACGCAAGCCTCAGCGGTCCCGGAGAGACGCCATGCTCAGCGGCCCTCGAAGACCGGCGTCTGCTTCGCTACGAACGCGCTCACCGCGGCCCGGTGATCGGCCGTCGCGCCGCAGATCGACTGGGCCTGTGCCTCCGCCGCCAGCGCGTCCGACAGCGTCCCGGCATCGCCGATGGAGAGCTCGCGCTTGATCGCCCCGTACGCCACCGTCGGACCCGCGGCCAGACGCGCCGCCAGCTCCTGCGCGGTCGGCAGCACCTGCTCGTCGTCGTCGACGAGCCGCGAGAGCAGGCCCAGCGACGCGCACTCCGGGGCGCGTACCGGCTCCGCGAGCAGCAGCAACTCCAGGGCACGCGCATGCCCGACGATCCGTGGCAGCGACCACGAGACGCCGGTGTCGCCGGCCAACCCGACATTCGCGAACGCCATGAGGAACATCGTCTTGGGGCCTCCGATCCGGAAGTCCGCCAACAGGGCCAGCGACGCCCCCGCCCCGGCCGCGGTACCCCGCACGGCCGCCACCACCGGCTTGGGCATGCTCGCCAGCCGCTGCGCGATCGGGTTGTAGTGCGCACGCACGGTATCCAGGTCGGTGTTGCCCGACGCCAGGATCCCGGCGTGCTCCCGCAGGTCCTGACCGACGCAGAACGCCCGGCCCGCTCCGGCCAGCACGATCGCCCGGCACGCCTTGTCGTTCTCCAGCGCCGCGAGCGTGTCCCGCAGCGCCTCCTTGAGGTCCACGTCGAGGGCGTTCATGGCATCGGGACGGTTGAGGGTCAGCGTGACGACGGCATCGGTGCGGTCGACGAGCAAGGAGTCGGTCATGGCTCGAGAATCCCATATGGAAGGCAAGGGAACGGGCTACGACGGCAATGCCGAGGCGCGACTCACGGATGAGCCCCGGTTCATCGCGCCGCGGCTCACCGACGACAGGCACCGCTCGACGTAGCGGTCCGCCGCCGGGCGCAGGCGCGCCGCGTGCTTGTCGAAAAACGACGCGGCGCTCACCCCGGGCCAGCGCGGCGGCAGCAGCGACGCGGGTAGCTGCGGGTCGCGGAACAGGAACGACCGCCACGCGTGTACGAGCCGGAAGCGGGCCGCGTACGCCTCCTCATCCGTGCTGCGTGCGTTCACGGCGGTGACGATCGGGCGGAATTCCGCGACGAAGTCCTCGTACGCACTGGCGATCCCGTCCAGGTCCCAGGCCCGCGAAACGACCTCAGCCGCGCCCGGCGAGCCGGCGGCGTGCGAGGCGCTGAACCGCTCGTTCCCGAGATCCAGATCGGCGAGCACCGCGTCGATCTCGTCGGCCGCGCGCGGGGCGACCCAGGCGTGCTCGCCCAGCATGCCGTACCCGAGGTAGGTGAGCCGGCGCGCGTCCCGCCGGGACACCGGCGTCCGCAGCAGGACCAGGTCGAACCGGCCGTCCCAGCTGAACCGCCCGGTGCGGTAAATCCGCGCGGCCGCCTCGTCGAGCCTGCGCGCCGCCTTCGGCGTGAGCAAATAGCCTGGTCCGGAGACCAGGCGCATCGGGTGCAGCCAGCCTTGCCGGACCATGCGCGAGACGGCGGTCCGGACGGCGGGCGGTGCGATGCCGAGCGGCGCGAGCAGCTTCACCAGGGCGGCGACCGGCGCCCGGCCACCTCGTGGTCGCAGGTAGTCGCCGTACAGGTCGAAGAGTGCCGACCGCGCCTGCATGACCGCACATTGTGACAGCCCGAAAGACGATATGCTAGACGCCGTCACATCTGCCCGGGCTGAGTTTGGGTTCCCCGGTGTTCATCAGGGAAAATGTTGATCGGCACGGTGGGCCGGGCCGCGTGACAACGCGGCGAGGCCTTCACGGCCGCCGGTCGGAACGAGGCAGGGGCGTCACGTGGGGCTGAAGGCGGGGCGTTGATGCCGAGCTGGTTGAAGTTCAAGTGGCTGTGGGGCAACCCACCGACCCTGATGTAGGTCTGAGGGGAGACAAGATGGCGGCGATGAAGCCGCGGACGGGCGATGGTCCGCTGGAGGTCACCAAGGAGGGGCGGGGGATCGTGATGCGCGTCCCGCTGGAGGGTGGTGGCCGTCTCGTCGTTGAGATGACTCCGGACGAGGCCAACGCGCTTGGTGACGCGTTGAAGTCGATCGCCGGCTGACGTTTCACGCAGGCCCGCCGGTACGGTACCGCCGTACCGGCGGGCTTTCCATGTCCTCGAGGAAAGGTCCCCCTTCAGTGTTCGCGATTCGCCTCGCCGCTCAGCCGGCCAGCGCCACCACCCGGGTGCTTCCGGTTGGCGAAACGGGCATTCTGGCGGCCGGCACCGGAGCCGAGGATGCGCCGCTGGATGCGGAAGCGACCGAAATCTGCCGCAGTGCCGACGACCCGGGACGCGCCGGCGCCGTGCAGGTCCTGCCGCGCCCCCTGCGTACCCCTGCCAAGGTGTTGATCGTGGGGGTCGGCGACGGTGGTGAGGCCGGGTGGCGCGCGGCCGGCGCGGCGGCCGCCCGGGCCGTGCCCGGAGACGAGACACTGCAGGTCGCGCTCCCGGCCGGCGCAACCTCGGCCGCGGTCCGCGGCCTCGCCGAGGGGCTCTGGCTGGCCGGCTACCGTTACCGCGACGCGCCGGAGAAGCCCCGGTCCGCGGCGGTCGAGCTGATCACCGAAAACCTTGATGGGTACGGGGATTGCCTCCACCAAGCACGATCGGCCGTGCAGTCGGTCTGGTACGCCCGAGACCTCACCAATGCGCCGTCCTCGCTCAAGAATCCGGCGTGGTTCGCCGACCAGGTTGTCGCCGAGGCCGCCAAACGCCCCGGTCTGGCGGTGACCGTCCGGGAACCCGCCCAGCTGGAGGAGGAGGGCTTCGGCGGCATCCTCGCCGTCGGTGGGGGCTCCGCCACCCCGCCGCGGCTGGTCGAGCTTTCCTGGAGCCCGCCCACCGCGACCCGGCACGTGGTGCTGGTCGGCAAGGGGATCACGTTCGACACCGGCGGCGTCTCGATCAAGACGCGCGAGGGTATGAAGCTCATGCGCAAGGACATGGCCGGCGCTGCCGCGGTCGTCGCCGTCGCGCTCGCCGCGGGCGATCTGAGCCTGCCGGTACGGGTCACGGCGCTGGCGCCGCTGGCCGAGAACGCGGTCAGCGGCTCCGCGTACCGGCCTGGCGACGTCATCCGGCATTACGACGGCACCACCAGCGAGAGCACCAACTCCGACGCCGAAGGGCGGCTGGTTCTCGCCGACGCACTGGGCTATGCGGTGGCCCGGCTCGAGCCGGACGTCGTCATCGATCTCGCCACGCTGACCGGCGCCAACGCGATCGCGCTCGGCACCAGGACCGCGGCGCTGTACAGCCACGATGACGAGCTTGCGAACGCGCTGATGGCGGCGGGCCAGGCGGCCGGCGAGCAGATGTGGCGGTTGCCGTTGCCGGATGACTACGTCGAGTACCTGCGCAGCGACATCGCCGACCGCCACAGCTCCCCGGCCCAAGGTGCCGGCTCGGTGGTCGCGGCCCTCTACCTGCAGGAGTTTCTCGGTGACCGGGTCACGAGCTGGGCACACCTGGACATGTCCGCGCCAAGCTGGACCGACAAGTCCGACCTCGACCTGACCAAGGGCGCCACGGGGTGGGGCGTCCGTACCTTGATCCGCTACCTCAGCGCTTGACGGCGGTCAGGAGGCCGGCGCCCGACGGGATCAACGCGGGGATCCAGGCCTCGGACTCGCGGATCGCCTTGACCGTCTCGCGGATCGTGACCGTATCGACATCGCGTGCGGCCGGGTCGCTGATCCGGCCGCCGGCCAGCGCCCCGTTCACGATCAGCGCGCCGCCGGGCCGCAGCAGGCGCAGCGCGGCGTCCGCGCAGGCCCCGAACTCGGCCGCGTCCGCGTCGACGAAGACCAGGTCGTACACGCCGTCGGCGAGCCGTGGAAGGACATCCAACGCGCGGCCGGTGATGATCCGGGTACGCGACGCCGCGAAGCCCGCCTCGACGAAGATGCGACGGGCGATCCGCTGGTGCTCGTGCTCCACGTCGATCGTGGTGAGCACCCCGTCGGCCCGCATCCCGCGGAGCAGCCACACGCCGCTCACCCCCGTACCGGTGCCGATCTCGACCACGGCTTTTGCGCTGCCCGCGGCCGCGAGCAGCCGCAACACCGCCCCGGCGCCCGGGGTGACGGCGGTGAGGCCGAGCTCGTGGGCGAGGTTGCGGGCGGTCTGCAGGACGATGTCCTCGGCGGCGTACGTCTCGGCGAACGCCAGCGAATGGGCCGTCGGAGTGCCGAGCGAGCGGGCTGCGGTGACGATGACGACCTCCGTCGGGCGAACGCCGAATCCGACGGCGAAGCGGGATGCGCGGTACCGCACCGGTGCACATCGGGTAAGAGAGTAGAGCCAGGCCGCCTTGGCGCGCACCGGGACGGATTACTCCCACCGATCCGTGTCATTCTGGAGGTGGAGAAGGGCTGCTCCCGGGGACGAGTGGAGGCACCGACGTGACCGACGGCTGGAACTGGCGCCAGCCCCCACCGCCACCGTCGACCCCGGGGCACCCGGCGTCGACCGGTTCGCCCTGGTGGTCCGACGCGCTCGCGGACCCGTGGCGGGATCCGTACGCGCCGTCCGCCGTTGTCGTGCCGACCGCTCCGGAGAGCACCGGCCCCAAGCCCGAACCCGTCGTCGACCCCGACGCCCCGCGCCGCAGACTCGGCCCCATCCTGGTGATCTGCCTGGTCACGGCACTGCTGGCCGGTGGGCTTGGCGGGACGCTCGGCTATCTCTTCGCGGTCCGTGGCGGCGTGCATTCGGGCGCCGGTACGACACTCGGCGCGCCGTCCGCGACGCCCCCCGCCGCCGCCAACCGCGCGCCCGACTCGATGGCCGGGGTGGCGAAGACCGTCGTGCCCAGCGTGGTAACCGTGCACGTCACCAACGCGATCGGTTCCGGTTTCGTGGTGTCCCAGGACGGCTACATCATCACCAACGACCACGTCGTCGAGGGCGCCAACGGCGCCATGTCGGTGTCGTTCAGCGATGGCTCGACGACACTGGCGAGGGTCGTCGGCCGCGACCCCGAGTCGGATATCGCCGTGATCAAGGTCGCGAAGCGCAATCTGACGCCGGTCCAGCTCGGCAACTCGGACACGATCGCGGTCGGGGATCCGGTGCTTGCGTTCGGGTCCCCGTTGGCGCTGGTCAACACGGTCACCTCGGGCATCGTCAGCGCGCTGGACCGGACCATCCAGGCGGGCGACCCGGGCGGCACGGTCCGCTACTACGCGGCGATCCAGACCGATGCCGCCGTCAATCAGGGCAACTCCGGCGGCCCGCTGGTCGATGCGAGCGGCAAGGTCATCGGCGTCAACTCGGTGATCCGATCCATCGGCGCAACCGATACCGAGGCCGGCAACATCGGCCTGGCGTTCGCGATCCCGATCAACCAGGCGCAGCGGGTGGCCGAGGACATCATCGACACCGGCAAGGCCCGCCGTACGGTGATCGGCGCCGAGGTGGCCTCCGGAGGCACCGGCACCACCGCGAGCGGTGCCCGCCTGAAGGCGGTCGACGCAGGCGGTCCCGCGGCCGTCGCCGGGCTCAAGGCGGGCGACGTGGTCACCAAGCTGAACGGTCACGTGCTGGAGGACGGCACCGACCTGATCGCGCTGGTCCGCAAGTACGCGCCGGGCTCGGTCGTGTCGGTCGAGTACCGGCGCGGTAGCAGGACGGCCACCGCCTCGGTGACGTTGGCGGCCGACGCCAAGTAGTGGGTTCTCAGCGAGCGTGCGTACGCTTGCCTGCGGGACGTTAGGGAGGCCGCCGCGTGTTCGAGAACCTGAACTGGTGGGAGATCGGCGCGCTGCTCTTGCTCGCCTTGTTGATCTTCGGAGAGAGGCTGCCGAAGGTGATCGGCGACGGGCTGCGCATGCTCCGTGGCCTGCGCGCGATGGCGCAGAACGCCACCTCGGACCTGAGTCGGGAGCTCGGCACCGACATCCAACTGCAGGATCTGCATCCGAAGGCCTTCATCCGCAAGCATCTGCTCAGCGAGGAGGACGAGGCGGCGATCCGCAAGCCGCTGCAGGGCCTCTTCGACGACGTCAAGGCAGACCTCAACGGCGTGAAGTCGGACCTCGACGACGTCGCCGCGGCCGCCGACCTGAAGTCCCGGCGCAACGACGTCGCCTCGAACGGCGCGGCCGTGGAAAAGCGGCCGCACACGTTCGATCTGGACGCAACTTAGCTGAGCTGGCTGGCCTCGCTTCGCTCGGCGGCTCGCGCCTTGTAACCGCTGAGATGACGCAGTCGCTGCGGTCGCTGCGCTCCCTTCGCTTGTGCGCCATCTCACCGGCGGCGCTCGCAGGCGGGCTGGTCCCTATCGCCTTGTGCTGACCGTCAGGCCCAGGGGCTTGCCGACCAGGGACTCACGCCGGATTGCCAGCCGGGCCGCGACCGACTCCAGGGCCTGAGCGGCGGGCGACGACGGATCGGCCAGTACGATCGGGTCACCGGCGTCGCCAGACTCGCGGACCCGGGTGTCCAGCGGAATCTGGCCCAGTAGCGGCACGGACGCGCCGACCGCCCGGGTCAGCGACTCGGCCACGGTCTCGCCGCCGCCCGCGCCGAACACCTCCATGCGCGTGCCGTCGGGCAGCTCGAGCCAGGACATGTTCTCCACCACGCCCACCAGCCGCTGGTGGGTCTGCAGCGCGATCGCGCCGGCCCGCTCGGCCACCTCGGCGGCCGCGGCCTGTGGCGTCGTCACGACCAGGATCTCCGCGTTCGGCACCAGCTGCGCGAGGGAGATCGCGACGTCGCCGGTACCGGGCGGCAGGTCGAGCAGCAGCACGTCAAGCTCACCCCAGTAGACGTCGGCCAGGAACTGCTGCAGCGCCCGGTGCAGCATCGGGCCGCGCCACACCACCGCCGCGTTGCCCGACGTGAACATGCCGATCGAGATGACCTTCACGCCGTGCGACTGCGGCGGCATGATCATGTCCTCGACGCGGGTCGGCCGGCCCTGGACACCCAGCATCCGTGGGACCGAATGGCCGTAGATGTCCGCGTCGACCACGCCGACCGACAGACCACGCTTGGCGAGTGCCGCGGCGAGGTTCACGGTCACACTCGACTTGCCGACGCCGCCCTTGCCGCTGGCCACCGCGTACACCCTGGTCCGGGAGCCGGGCTGGGCGAAGGGAATGACGGGCTCCGCGGCCGCCCCGCCCCGCAAGCTGGCCTGCAGCGCTTTGCGCTGCTCGTCAGACATCACACCGAAGTCGATGTTCACGGCCGTGATGCCGGGGATCCTGGTGAGGGCCGCCGTGATGTCGGCATTCAGCTTGTCCCGCAGCGGGCAGCCGGACACAGTGAGCAGCAGTTCCACGGTGACTCGGCCGTCACCGACGGTGAACCCCTTGACCATGCCCAGCTCGGTGATCGGCCGGCGGATTTCCGGATCGTCAACGGTGGCGAGGGCGGCCTGGATGGCCTCCTCGATGGTGCTGGCGGGTTGAACGGGCGCTGCCATGTCGTCGATGCTACTTCGCGGTCAGGTCCGCTCCTCTTCCCACTCCTTGCGCTCGAGTTTCTGCCGGCGGGCAGCGGCCTCGTCCAACTCGTCGGCCAGCCGGACCAGCTCGGAGCGCACGAAATCGCGGGTGGCCACCTCGCCGAGCGCGATGCGCAGCGCGGCGATCTCCCGGGTCAGGTATTCGGTGTCGGCCTTCTGCATCGCAGCGCGCCGCCGGTCCTCCTCCAGCGCGAGCCGGTCCCGGTCCGCCTGCCGGTTCTGCGCGAGCAGGATGAGCGGCGCGGCATAGGACGCCTGCAAAGACAAAATCAAGGTCAAGAACGTGAAGGTGTACGGGTCGAAGCGCAGCCCCTTGGGCGCCAGCGTGTTCCACGCGAACCAGGCGCCAATGACCACCGTCATGTAGACGAGGAATTTGGCCGTACCCATGGTTCGCGCGATGCTCTCGGACCACCGGCCGAAAGCCTCGGGGTCGTAGCGGGGCAGACGGACGCGGCCCGGCTCGACCGGCTGGTCCAGCCGGTCCCGGCGCTCGCGGCGCGGCTCCGTCATCGGTCCCGGTCCGGCGGCTCGGCCGGCCGGACGCCGTTGCCCAGCATCGCGGCATCGTGTGCGGTGGCGGCCGCGATCTGCTCGGCCAGGCCCTCGGGCGGCTGGATGTCACGGTCGCGCCAGTCCCGGGGTAGCGAATGGTCGAGCACGTCATCGACCGTGACCGCGCCGACCAGCCGGTACGCGGCGTCCACGACCGGCATGGCGACGAGGTCGTACGTCGCCATCTGCCGGGTGATCTCGGCCAGGCCGGTCTCGGGGCGCAGCGGTTCGATGTCGTTGTCGACGATGCCCCCGAGGATGGTCGCCGGCGGTTCGCGGAGCAGGCGCTGGAAATGGACCATGCCGAGGTATTTGCCACTGGGTGTGGCCGTCGGTGGGCGGGCCACGAACACCTGGGCGGCGACGACTGGCGACAGCTCCGGCTCCCGGATGCGGGCGAGCGCCTCGGCGACGGTCGTGTCCGGAGTGAGCAGCACCGGCTCGGAGGTCATCACGCTGCCTGCCGTGCCGGGGCGGTATTTCATCAGCTGGCGCACCGGGTCCGCCTCGTCGGGCTCCATCAGGTCGAGCAGCACCTGCTGTTCCGTCTGGGGTAGCTCGGCCAGCAGGTCGGCGGCGTCATCGGGATCCATCCGCTCGAGTACGTCGGCAGCCCGCTCGCGGCCGAGCCGAGCCAGGATCTCCACCTGGTCATGCTCGGGCAGCTCCTCCAGCACGTCGGCAAGCGTGCGGTCGCTGAGCGCGGCGGCGACCTCGTTGCGCCGGGCGTCCGGGAGGTCTTGCAGCGCGTTCGCCATATCAGCCGGGCGCATCTGTTCGAGCAAGGCCAGCAGGTTCGACGTGCCCTGAGTGTCGGTCGGCGTCAGCAGGCCGCGAACCCGGTCGTACTCGACCTGGTAGATGTGCCCGCGCCGGGCCAACCGGCCGGTCTGCTCGCGGACCGCGACGCGGGTGATCAGCCACTCGTTGTTGCGATTGAGCTCCATGCCGAGGTCGACGACGTGGCCCGCCTGGCCCTCGGGCTCGATCGTGACGCGGCGGTCCAGCAGGTCGCCGAGGACCAGCAGCTCGTTGGGGCGCTTCTCGAAGCGGCGCAGGTTCAGTGTGCCCGTACTGAGCACGACGCCCTCGGCGTCCATCGAGGTGATCCGGCCGATCGGCAGGAAGATCCGCCGGCGCAACGCCATCTCGGCGACGAGGCCCACCACCTGCGGCGGCTTGGCACTGGTACGGAGCCGGACGACGGCGTCCCGAACCCGTCCGACCCGGTCGCCGTTGGGGTCGAAGACGGGCAGCCCGGCCAGCCGCGCCAGATATACCCGAGTCCCCATAGTCACGGACTCAGCCTAAGGCTGGGCTAGCGTCGGGGCATGTCCACCCTGCGGTACGAGATCGTTGACGTGTTCACCGATCGGCCCTTCGCCGGCAACCCTCTCGCGGTCGTGTTCGGGGCCGACTCGCTGGCCGGTGATCAGATGCAGGCGCTGGCCCGCGAGTTCAACCTCTCCGAGACCGTGTTCGTACTGCCGCCGTCGAGCTCGGCGACGTACCGGGCGCGGATCTTCACGCCGAACGCGGAGTTGCCGTTCGCCGGACATCCCAGTGTGGGCGCGGCCGTGACCGCCGTCCGGCGCGGCCTCGCCGAGCCGGGGCGGCTTGTGCAGGAGTGCGGGGCCGGGCCGCTGCCGATCGATGTCACCGACACGGGCTCCGCGACGCTGACCGGGGGCGAGCCGACGCTGGGGCCGCCCCTCGATCCTGCGCCGCTCCTGTCGCTGGTCGGCCTGACCGGCGACGATCTGATCCCCGACGCCGCGCCGCGGCTCGCCGGGTGCGGGCTCGAGTTCACCTTTCTCCCGGTACGGCACTCCGCGCTGGCCCGTGCTTGGGCCGATGCGGCGACGTCCGAGAAGCTGGGTGTCCCGCAGATCAGCGTGTTCTCCTGGAATGTTTCGCAGCGTTCGGCGCAGGCCCGGGTGTTCTGCCCCGGCGTGTCGGTTCCGGAGGACCCGGCCACCGGATCGGCGGCGCTGGGCCTAGGTGTGTGGCTGGTCGCCGCCGGCTGGCTGCCGCCGGACGGCCTCTCGCCGTACACGATCCACCAGGGCATCGAGATGCACCGGCCGTCACTTCTGGAATGCACCGTGACCGCATCGGCCGGTACCGCCACGACCGCAACGGTCTCCGGCCATGTCGTACCGGTCGCGACCGGCGAGATCGCCGTCCCGCCGTTCATCGGCTGAGGGATCGGCGAACCGTCAGCGGCCCCTCAGCGCCGGCGGGGCCGGTGTAGGTGGAAGGGCCGGCGTACCGGCACCCGTGCTGGAGTGTCGCGCGGCGGGGTGGCCTGCGAGTCGTCGGGGAGCTTCGGTGCGGTGGTCGGCTCGGTGCCCGCCGGCGTGAGCCGTACGACCGCGCAGCCCGTCTCGGCCCATCGCGCGACCAACTCGTCCGCCGGGACCGGGGCGTTGAGCCGCCGGCCGGCCAGCTGGGGCGCGACGGTGGTCCACTCCTCGCTGCCCGGGGTCAGCCGCGCCACCGCTGCCTCCCAGATGACGATCAGGCCGCCGGTGTCTCCGCGCAGCCGTACCGTCGCGGCCTGCGCCTCGGCGAGGCCCGGCGCGCGCTGCTCCCCAGGTCCGCTGACGATGACAAGGCTGCCCTCGAGCGGCGTGCACCACAGCGCGAGCGCTGGGCCGTCACCGACCGAGACCCAGGCCACGGCCGCCTTCTTGATCGCCTCGTCGAGGAGCGGAGCTGTCACTCGGTCATCCTCGCACGCCCGGGAATCACCTCCGGCCCGCGCCGAGCTCCTGCGTACAGTCGCTGATCAGGCCGGTCTCCGGGCCGCGCTCGGTGAGCGCCGAGAGAGCATTGCACGCATCGCGTTCCAGTCTGCAGGTAGCGATGGCCGAGGTATGAGCGTGCGTTCAAACCGCGAACGGTCCGGATTGCCGACCGTGGCCGCGTTGACGGTCGCGGTGCTCGCGGTGTCCTCGTCGGCCCCGCTGATCGCGTTCGCAGCGGCTCCGGCGTTGGCCCTGGCGTTCTGGCGCAATGCGATCGCGGCCGTCGCGCTCACGCCGACCACGCTGGTACCCCGCCGCGCCGAGCTTCGCAACGCCGCGCGGCGTGATCTCTGGTTTTGCGTGCTGGCCGGGCTCGCCCTGGCCGCCCACTTCGGCACCTGGATGCCTAGCGTCCAGCTCGGTTCGGTGGCCACGGCGACAGCGCTGGTCGCCACGCAGCCGATCTGGCAAGGCCTGATCGCGGCCTGGCAGGGCCGGCGTCCGTCGACCGCGGGGTGGATCGGCATCGCGTTCGCGGTCGCCGGCGCGGCATGGGCCACGGGCGCCGACGTCGGCGTCTCCACCCGTGCCGTGCTTGCGGACGTGCTGGCCGTGCTCGGCGGGATGGCCGCCGCCGTCTACACGGCACTGGGCGAGCGCGCCCGCACCCGGCTCAGCACGACGACCTACACCTGGATCTGCTACGGCGTCTGCGCGGTGGTCCTGCTCGTCGTGTGCCTCGCGGCCGGCTTGGAGCTATTCCGGTACGACAAGCAGACCTGGGCGGCAATCATCGCCATCGCGGCCGGGGCGCAGCTGCTGGGACACTCGATGTTCAACTACGCCCTGCACCGGACATCCGCGACGACCGTCAGCGTGTTGATCCTGCTCGAGACCCCCGGGGCGGCGCTGCTCGCGTGGGTCTGGCTGGGACAGACACCTCGGCTCGCGGCGCTGCCCGGCGTGGCGTTGCTGCTCGCAGGGGTCGCGGTCGTGGTCATTGGCGGTACGCGAGAAGCCCGCGCGGGCGCGACCGCCGCACTCGCCGACGGCGCGGCCCCGACGCCGGGCGTCGCGCCGGCGGGCGCCGGTGAGCCGGGTTCGTCGCGGGGCGTCGCGCCGGCGGGCGCCGGTGAGCCGGGTTCGTCGCGAGGTGCGGCGCCGGCGGGCGCCGACGACGGAGGGTCGTCGCCTCGTTGAGCAGTCGTTTGGGTCGCCCTCGAGAGCAGCGGGCATGGCCCCGTCGCCGTTGTGGAAATCGATGGCTACCCTCGATGCGCCTTACCGACGCGGTCGGAGCGCCGCCTCGGTGAACCTTGTCGAGCTACCGCAAGCCACGGTAGAGAGATGGGATGCAATGCGCCACGACCGGCTCCGGATCGCCCTGTTGCTTGGGGCCACGCTCGTGACCGCCGGCTGCGGCGACCCGAGCGCGGCCGCACGTCCCGAACCGACGGGCCTGACCGGCGGCTGGAGCACAGCCGGCTGCGAACTCCACCGCGAGCCGATGACGATGACCGCCGGCGGTCACACGATGCCAGTCACCCCGCCGAAGCTGGACGCCGCCATGGCCCGCATCGACAGTGGCGGCCGAGCCAAGTACGCGCACAGCTACGCCGGCATCGAGGTGGACCAGGAGCAGGTGCGCGCGATCGTCTACCGGGTACCGTCGGCCAAATTCGACAAGTTCATCCGAAACAGTGCCGAGGACACCTGCATCGTGGTCCGTGACGCGCCGCATGGGCTCGCCGAGCTGACCGCGTGGCACGACCGGATCGTCGCCGACCTCGCGATGTGGGCCCAGCGCGGCGTACAGATCTTCACCGTCGGCGCGCGGCACGACGGCACCGGCGTCGAGATCGGCACGCCGGATGTCGAGCTGGCCCGGCGTGAGCTTCCCACCATGTACGGCAAGGAGGTTCCGCTGGTGATCGTCGAGCGCGGCCCGGTTACGCCCCTTGCCCCATCGACGATGCCGCAGGCCCCGCAGCCAGGTGGCTGAACGTTCGGCCGGACCGTCGAAGCCCGCCGCGTGAACCGTCCCGGTCAGACCGTGGTCGAATCGAAGCTGCTGCTCAACGTGACGAGCAAGATGATGCCGACAATGGCGAGTACGCCGACCGCCGCGGCGATCCAGCCGATGATGATGCCGGCCAGCGCCATGCCGTCGCCACCGGCGCCCGACACACGGATCCGGCGGCGGGCGACGTGGCCGAGAATCGCGCCGACGACGCCGAGAAGACCCCCGATCCCGTATCCGCACAGTCCGACCGTCGCCACGCAGGACACCACGAGCGACGCGATCGCCAGGCTGTCGGTGGGCCGGACCGCGGGCGGGTAGGGCGAATACGCGTACGGATCGCCGTAGCCGTACGGGTAGGGCTGATCCGGCGGCGGCCCATAGGGGAGCCCGCCATGGGGTGCATACGGCTGATACGCCGGCGGGTACGTCGCCCCGGGCGGCTGGTAGATCGGATCGGGCGGCGGCTGGTAGGCCTGGATCTGCGGGTCCGGCGGCGGGCTCTGGTCTCCCGCACCGGGGGGTGTGGGGTAGCTCATCGCGGCCTCCGTCCGGCGCTTCGTATCGCCCGCCAGGATAGACGTGCCGGTCCGCAGCGCCGTCACGACTGCTCCGTTATGCGAGGGGTGCGCCACGGGGGACGCGACGTTGCCCCCGCACGCGCGAACGTGCACTATCGCCGCATGGTCTTCGACGCCCGATCCGTCAGCGCCAGCCGGTCGAGGCGGGACGCCACCCGCCCTGCGGCCGGTCGCCGCCCCCGCCCCGCGTCCACATCCGACCCCGAACCCGGTGCCGACCTGGCGTTCGAGTTCGACGAGACCGGCTCCGAAGCCGACGAGGCCCCGATCACCTCGCGGTTGGACGGAAAGGTTGCGCTGATCACGGGAGCCGGCAGCCCGGACGGGATCGGGTACGCGACGGCGCGCCGACTGCGCGATCTGGGCGCCCGCGTGGCGATCGTGTCGACCACCCGGCGTATTCACGAGCGCGCCTCGGAGCTCGGCGTCACCGGTTTCGTCGCGGACCTCACCGACGAAGCGGAAGTCGGCGCGCTCGCCGACGCGATCTCCGACCAGCTCGGCGACGTCGAGGTGCTGGTCAACAACGCCGGCCTCGCGAGCCGGGCGAGCCCCGAGGTCCTGCGCCCGGTGGCCCAACTGACGTACGACGAGTGGCGCGCCGAGATCGACCGCAACCTGAGCACGGCATTCCTGTGCAGCCGGGCGTTCGTCGGCGGAATGGCCGAGCGCGGTTGGGGCCGCATCGTCAACCTCGCGGCGACGGCCGGGCCGGTCAACGCGCTGCCGACCGAGGCCGCGTACGCCGCGGCGAAGGCGGGCGTCGTCGGCCTGACCAGGGCACTGGCGATGGAGCTGGTGGCCGACGGAGTGAACGTCAACTGCGTCGCGCCGGGCACGATCTACACCGCGGCGTCCACGGTGACCGAGATCAAGCAGGGCCTCGGTACTCCGATCGGCCGCCCCGGCACGCCGGACGAGGTAGCCGCGGCCATCGCGTTCCTGTGCTCGCCGGCGGCGTCGTACATCACGGGCCAGATGCTCGTGGTGGACGGCGGCAACAGCGTCCGCGAGGCCGAGTTCCGCTGACGTCGCGGGGTCGACCGGGCTCGGCCCGGTCGACCAAGAGCGCGTGGCTAGGTGGTCGTGGTGCCCGAGCCGATCGCGAAGATGACGATCGCCAGCCAGGCGGCGAACAACAGGATGCCGAGCACCGTGAGGATGTAGCCGATCCAGAGACCGGCCGTGGCCAGACCATCCCCGTCCTCTCCGGTCTGGCGGATCTGCCGCTTGGCGATGTGCCCGAGCACGATGCCGACAGGTGCGCTGATGCAGGTGATGAGACCGGCGAGCGATAGGACCAGGGACGCGATGGCGAGGCTGTTCGTGCGCGGCTGAGGCCCGTAGGCGGCGTACGGCGGCCCGCCGTACGGATTCTGACCGTACGGCTGTTGATACGGCTGCCCACTCGACTGGTACGGGGATGGCGAGCCGTAGGCCCCGGGTTGGCCGCTGGACGGCGCCCCGCCCGGCGGAGCGGCGTAGGGGTCCTGCGTATAGGGCGCGTTGGGGTCATAGTTCTGCCCGTACGGCTGCTGGGGCTGATATGGATCCGGCGTGCCGCCGGAAGGCGGGTATGTCATGTCGGTCCTCCTCGTTCCCCGGCACGGTACCGGGTCGCGGGGAATGCAGAGGTGCCCGAGAGCCCATGTCCGCAGGTAGCGCGAGTCTGGAGCCAGCGCGAGGGTCGATTGGCGGGCCCGCGTGCGGCGGCAGGGGACCAGCCCCGGGCGAGCGGGTCAGGTACGGCGCGTGAGGCGTCCCATAGCGCGTTCGACCGCGAGGCAGCGGTCCTCGACGTAGTCCATGCCGGCGTCCGTCGCAATCTTGCGCGCCTCCGCCGACACGATGCCGCTCTGCAGCCACACCGCCGGCGCCTTGATGGCCACCGCCTGGCGCACGATCTCGACCGCGTCGGCGGCCGGCCGGAAGATGTCCACCAGGTCGACCGGCTCGTCGATGTCGGCAAGTGTCTTGACCGTCCGCACGCCGAAGACCTCGTCCACGAACGGATTGACCGGGATGATGCGCCAACCGTGCCCGAGCATCTGCAACGGCACCGAGTGCGCCGGCTTCAACGGGTCGCGCGACGCCCCGACGACCGCGATGACGCTGGCCTCGGCGAGGATCTGCTGAGCACTCCGCATACGTCTGACTGTAGCCACGCCTCCGTCCATGACCAGTCGACCTGGTCACACCCACACCGCTGACGACCGGCCCGGCGGCCGCCCACGGCCGCCGGGCCGGCCGGGTCGGGCCGGCCGGGTCACAGGAGCGTGAGCTGCTCGGGCTCGGCGTTGCGCGCCGCCGAGCGCTCCGGGCCGGCGTCCGTGCCGTTGGGCTCGGTCAAGTCCGACGCACCGTCGCGGACCGCTCGCGCGTCGCCCGGGGCGGCACGGTAGAGCCCGTAACGGCGGGCGGCCATCTTGACGCGGGCGCCGACTTCGTGCTGGTAGGCCTGCGGGAGATACGAGCCGCCGCGGAACAGCTCCCGATAGCGCGGCGCCAGCCCCGGGTGTTCGCGGCTCAGCCAGGCCGCGTACCACTCCCGGGCGCCGGGGCGCAGGTGCAGCGCCAGCGGCGTCACGCTCGACGCGCCCGCGGCGGCGATGGCCGCGACCGTCTCCTCGATGGACTCATCCGTATCGGTGAGGCCGGGAAGGATCGGTGCCATCAGCACTCCGACCGCGAAGCCCGCATCGGTGAGTTTGCGTACGGCGTCGAGGCGGCGGCGCGGACTGGGTGTGCCGGACTCGACGGACCGCCACATCGCCTCGTCGACGAAGCCGACGGACATGGACAGGCCGACCCTGGTGACCGCGGCCGCCTGCGTGAGCAGCTCGAGATCGCGCAGGATCAGCGTGCCCTTGGTCAGGATCGAGAACGGATTGGCGAAGTCCCGCAGTGCCGCCAGGATCTGGGGCATCAGCCGGTAGCGACCCTCCGCGCGCTGGTAGACGTCCACGTTGGTGCCCATCGCGATGTGGGCGCCGGTCCATTTGGGCGCGGCCAGCTCGCGGCGCACGAGGTCGCCCGCGTTGACCTTCACCACGACCTTGGTGTCGAAGTCGTGACCCGCGTCGAGGTCCAGGTACGTGTGGGTGTTGCGGGCGAAGCAGTTGTGGCTCACCACCCCATCGGCGATGAAGTCGCCGGTGCCCGTGGAGATGTCGAAGAGCGGAAGGGTGAGCTCGAGCGCCTCGACGTCGACGACCTCGAGTTGCGCATCGCTACGGACCCCGATCCCCGATGCGTCGAGCCGGGCGCCGGTGACGCCGGTGAGGTGCCGGAACCGCAGGGCCGCCCACAGATCGCGGGCGACCTCCACCGAGTGCGAGGCGCCCGGGCGCGGCTTGGCCGGCCGTCGGCTCGGCAGCCCGAGGTGCGTGAGCGCGTCGGTGACCCGGCTCAGGTAGGCCCGGTCGCCGCTGGTGAACACGATGCCCAGCCGGTCGGCGCTGCCGGTCGCCCCGAACGCGCCCGCCAGGAAACCGCGGAACCAGCTGCCGGTGGGCAGCTCGGGCCAGCGCAGCGCCTCGTGCAGCGGGACGTCCTGGAGGTAGGCGTCGGCCCGGATCCAGGCATCGCCCTCGCGCGGGTAGCCCGCCGGCAGCCCGGCGTCGCCGCGGATCAGGCCACAGAGGAAGCCGGACTGGTAGTCGGGGGACTCCTTGGGCGCCTCGGCGAAGTGGCCGACGCCGTACATCCGGTCGCCGATCTCGAGCGCCGGCTGCCATGGCTCGGTGGGCCTGACGTGGCGCCATCCGCGCGCCGTCAGGAAGCGATGGTCGCCGCTGGACACGAGCCGGGTGCCGTCCGCCAGCGTGACGCGAAACGCGGTCTTCGACGTGGACCAGTGGTCGAGGACGGTGGTTGGTACGTACCGCCGGTGAGGGCCGGCGCCCATCGTGCCCATCACCGCGTCGCCCACCCGGAGCTGTGCGAGAGGCCGCGTCGTGCCGTCGGCCATCAAGATCGGAGTGTCGCCGGCCAGGCAATACGTACACGCGTGGGAACAGCCGCGATAGGGATTGATCGTCCACTCGAACGGGACCCGGGAGGCGGCTGGAACACGATTGATGATTGATTTCGCCCGGATCTCGTAGAACGTCATGCTCGAGAACCCAGGCGTGTCGAACGTGCGGACGGTCGCCCCGGGCAGCGCCAGCGGTAGGGGTGGGCCCGCCGGCGCTGCCCTGCCTGGGAGCGAGTCGTCGTCGGGAAGAGCCGACAGGTTGGACCATCGCATGCGGATGATTCGAACACATGTACGAGCGCATGTCCAGCCGTCTCGCGGCCCGATGCGGCGCCGGCCCGATGGCGGAAGGCCGGACCGGCTCACCCGTACCGAAATCAGGCCGCGGACCGGAAGGGTCCGCGGCCTGCTCGTGCCGTCAGCTCAGTGGTTGTGTGCCGCGAGCTGCTTGCGCACGTCGTCCATGTCCAGCTTCTCGACCTGCTCGATCAGGGACTCAAGCGCCGACTCGGGGAGGGCGCCGGGCTGCGAGAAGACGATGACGCCGTCGCGCACTGCCATGATCGTGGGGATCGAGCGGATGTCGAACTTCGCGGCGAGCTCGTGCTCGGCCTCGGTGTCGACCTTGCCGAAGGTGATGTCGGTGTGCTTTTCCGAGGAACGCGCGTAGGTGGGAGCGAAGCGAACACAGGGTCCGCACCAGCTGGCCCAGAAGTCCACCAGGACGATTCCGTCCTTGCCAGTCACCTCATCGAAATTCGCTGCGGTCAGCGCAACGGTCGCCATGATCTCTCCGTCCACGGGAATTGACTTACGTGGGTTGAAACCCATCGTCCCCTCCGCCAATTCCCGCAGGCCACGGGGACGACACGTGGCCTGCGGCACCCTCGGGAAGAGGACGTTGCCGCGGCATCGTAACCCACCGTAGGGAGAGCGCTCTCAGTTGTTACGGACGTTGTCACGTCCGTTTTGCGGGTCACCGGGCATACATGGACGGTCGCGCGGGCGGCCTCGCACGTCGTCACGCGTTGCATAAGCACCGAATCGAATAGGTAACAAACCTAAATGTGAGCTGGGTCACAGATGAGTTCTCTTCACATCGATACGGAGGGTGAGGCAGACTCTTCCCAACAGAGCGTGGGCGGCGGGTGCCGGGGAGGGCCCCGCCGCTCATTGCGTCCGGGTTCAGGCGGCTTATCGTAATCGCCCATGGATGAAGCAGTGATCGGTGTCGGACCGTGGGTGGGCGAATGGCCGACCGACGAGCACTACGACCCCGAGCTTCTGGCCCATGGCGACCGCCGCAATGTCGTCGATCGCTACCGGTACTGGCGCCGCGAGGCCGTCGTGGCCGACCTCGACAAACGCCGGCACGGTTTCCACGTGGCGATCGAGAATTGGCAGCATGACTTCAATATCGGCACCGTGGTGCGTAACGCCAACGCGTTCCTCGCGGCCGAGGTGCACATCGTCGGCAGCCGCCGGTGGAATCGGCGCGGGGCCATGGTCACCGATCGCTACCAGCACATCAGGCATCACCCCACGATCGAGGAGTTCGGGGTGTGGGCCGCGGGCGAGCGGCTGCCGGTGATCGGGATCGACAACCTGCCGGGTTCGCGTCCCGTCGAGACCGTCACCCTGCCCCGGCGCTGCGTGTTGCTGTTCGGCCAGGAGGGCCCGGGCCTGTCCGGCGCGGCCCGTGCGGCCTGCACGGAGCTGTTCTCGATCGCCCAGTACGGCTCGACCCGGTCGATCAACGCTGGGGTAGCCAGCGGCATCGCCATGCATGCTTGGATCCGCGCGTACGCGGGACCCCCACCTGAGTGATCATTACATCGGCCAGATGGGTGAATCCGCAGGCTGATACCGGGTTCTGCCGATTCGCTTGACGGCGGCCCGAACGACCTCCACCGTAGAACCGTGGGCGTCACAGTGAGTTGCCCCCGTTGCGGTGCCCAGGTGCGGCCGCCGGATCTGATGCACAGCGCGTGGCGTTGCGACAACTGTGGCGACGTCCCGCCGTTCCACGCCGCGAAGCACATCGGCCCCGAGATCGTCGAGATGGTGCTGCGGCAGCGGTCGCCGAAGACCGAACGGATGCCGCTCTGGTGCCCGTGGCCGCTGGCACCCGGTTGGACGGTCACCGGGGTCGGCTGGGCCGGCGACGACCGCACGGGCGTACGGGCGACCGCGCTGGCGTGCAGCGGCCCCGAGCCGCTCGGCGGTGGACCCGCCGACCTCGTTCTCATCGCCGAGCAACCGGGCGTCGGCCTAGGCACCCGATTTGCCGGCATCCCGGGGATCGACCCCGGCTACCTCATCGCCGACGCATTGTCCGGGCCGGGCCGGCACCAGGGTCCGCACGCCAAGATCAAGGCAGGCGGCCACCCGACTCCACTGTGGTGCGTCAAGTCCCCGGAAGATCGAAGCGCCTACGTGTCCGAGGCGAAAGGAAACTGGTTGTATGCGGTAGCCTGGCCGGCAAGCGCGGGCTATTTTCTGGCTGAACATGTCGTGCTGTACGACCTGTCGGACGGGGTGCCGCCCGAGCTGGTGTACGGAGCGCCGTCGCCCTACCTGCACGGCCGGGCCTGATCAGCAGGCCTGAACTGCGGGAACGGTATCGGCTTTTCGGGTACATTGTTCACACCGAGCGACGAAGCTGATACCGTCGGTACTGCCGCGGCGCTGACCGTCAACCGCACCGGAGGAAAAGGCCCGCCATGATGAAGAAGGTCCTCACCTGGCTTGGCATTGCATTCTTGATCTTCTTCATCGCCTTCAACCCGAACTCGGCCGCCGCGGTCTTCACGTCACTTGGCTCCACCATCGGCGACATTGCCCGGGGCTTCGGCACGTTCTTCACCAACCTCGTCGCTTAGCATCACCTGATGGGGCCTGACGAGCCGCGGCAACCAGGAGGCGAGGGCGCGCGCCGCCCTCCGGACGACGACGAGACTTTCGGATACAACGACCCGGCCTTCGACGAAGGCCCGGGGTACTCGCGCGACGCGGCCTACTCGGAGGGTCCCGGTTACAACCCCGACGCGGGTTATTCGCCGAGCGCGGGCTTCGGCACCGACGACTACGCCGAGGAGTACGAAGCCCCGGTCTTCACCGAGGAGGAACTCTCCGGGCTGGACGGCAGCGGCGGCCCGCGTCGCGTGCTGCCGCTCGAGGATGAACCCACCACACTGGTCGCGCGCTACCTCTTCCCCACCGAACGCTACCGCGGAGAGTGGAAGCGGCACTGGATCCACTTGTCCGGCCCGGTCGGCATCGGCGCCGGCGCCACGCTGCTGCTCGGCTATCTCGCCGGCTTCCTGACCAGGCAGAACATTGACGGCCTGGTGACCGCCGCAGTGCTGGTCTGGCTGGCCGTCATCAGCTGGGTCGCGTGGCGGGTCTTCGACTGGTATTTCGACCGCTTCATCCTCACCAACAAGCGGGTCATGGTCGTCAACGGCATCATCACCAGGAAGGTGGCCATGATGCCGTTACTGCGTGTCACCGACATGAAGTACGAACAGTCCGCGCTGGGCCGCATGCTCAACTACGGCACGTTCGTGCTCGAGTCGGCGGGTCAGGATCAGGCCTTGCGCGAGGTCAATCACCTGCCCAACCCCAACGAGCTGTACCTGCGGGTGGTCGAGGAGATGTACGAGCCGCAGGCCGTCGAGGCGCGGCTCGGCAAAGACGCCGACACCGGCGACGACGCCTGACCGGCCCGAGCTGGGGGTCGCCGCAAACCCGGTAGCGTCGTCGGGTGACCAGAATCGACCTGCATTGCCACTCGACCGCCAGTGACGGAACGCTGACGCCCGCCGAGCTGGTCACCGCGGGCGCGAAGGCCGGTCTCGACGTCATGGCCATTACCGACCACGACACCACGGGCGGGTGGCAGGCCGCTGCCGAGGCGCGGCCCGAGGGACTGAGCCTGGTCCGCGGCGCCGAGCTCTCCTGCCGCTGGTACGACGTGCAGCCGTCGATCCCGTTGCATCTGCTGGCGTACCTCTTCGATCCGACCGAACCGCGACTGGCGGCGGAGCTGGCCAGCGTCCGCGACGACCGCGAGCGCCGCGCCGAGCGGATTGTCGAACTGCTGCGCGCGGACGGCGTGGACATCTCCTGGCCCGAGGTGCACGAGTACGCGCAGGGCGGCTCCGTCGGTCGTCCGCACATCGCCCAGGCGTTGATCCGGGCCGGGCTGGTCAACACCACGGACGAGGCGTTCGCGTCGCGCTGGCTGGGCGCGCGCTACTTCGTGCCGAAGGCGGACCTGGACGTCTTCGAGGGGGTCCGCGCAGTCCGCGCGGCCGGGGGTGTGCCGGTCTTCGCGCATCCGCGCGCCACCACACGCGGGCGCATCGTCCCGGATGAGCTCATCATCGATCTGGCGGGCGCCGGACTGTTCGGACTCGAGGCCGACCACGAGGACCACACCCCGGCGGAGAGGGCCTACGTCCGCGCGCTCGCGGAGAAGCTCGGCCTGGTCGTGACCGGATCGTCCGACTTCCACGGTACGCACAAGACCGTTCGCCTGGGCGCGTTCCTCACCGCGCCCGAGGCGTACGAAAAGATCGTCGCGGCCGCCAGCGGCGTGCCGGTGCTGGGCTGAGCCTAAGTTGACCTCGTGAATCTGAAGCTGTTCGGCGAGGTTTTCGTGACTCTCCTGGTGATCGTCGACCCTCCGGGCATGGTCCCGGTGTTCCTCGCGCTCACCGGCGCCCTCCCCGCCAAGCAGCGGATACGGGCTGGCACCCAGGCGGTCGCCTTGGCGCTCGGTGTGATCGTGGTGTTCGCGGTCGCCGGGCAGACGCTGCTCGAGTACCTGCACGTCAAGTTGCCGGCGCTGCAGGGCGCCGGCGGTCTGCTGCTCGTCCTGGTCGCGTTGCAGCTGCTCACCGGCAGGACCGACGAACCCGAGGAACTGGCGGGCACCAGCAACGTCGCGCTGGTGCCGCTCGGGACGCCGCTGCTGGCCGGGCCCGGTGCGATCGTCGCGACCATGCTGTTCGTGCGGCGCGCGGACGGCGTCATGGACGATGTGATCATCGGACTGGGGATCGTCGCCGTGATGTTCACGGTTTGGCTCGTGCTGCGGTTCTCGGGCGTGATCGTCAAGTTGCTGCGGCCCGGTGGGATCGAGGTATTGACCCGGATCGCCGGCCTGCTGCTGGCCGCGATCGCGGTACAGCTCATCGCCGACGCGGTGGCGGCGTTCGTGCGCCTGTACACAACCGGGTAGGCGTGCGCGCCGCCGGCAGGCGCGTTCTGTCGTACGGTGCTGGCAGGATTACGACGTGCCCAAAGCTTCGCCCGCCGAGCCCGTCGGCTCCGACCAAGTTGGTTCCGAGCCGGTTGGTGCCGCGCGAGTCGGTTTCGCACAGCTTGGCTTCGCCGGAATGCCAGAGCGACTGTTCGTCTGCACCCCGAGCAAGCTGGGTGCGTATGAGGACTGTCCGCGCCGGTACCGGTATTCGTACGTGGACCGCCCCACGCCGCCCAAGGGCCCGCCGTGGGCACACAATTCGCTCGGCGCGAGCGTGCACACCACGCTGAAGAACTGGTATGCGCTGCCCGCGGCCCGCCGCATCACCGGCGTGCTGCCCACCCTCCTCAAGGCCACATGGGTACGTGAGGGCTATCGCGACCTGGATCAAGAGCGCGAGACCTACCGGCGTGCCCTCGGCTGGCTGGACCGTTACGTGGCAACGCTTGATCCGTACGAGGAGCCGCTGGGCGTCGAGCGGGTGGTGGCCACGAAGACGGCGGTGCTGGCGTTCAACGGCCGCGCCGACCGCATCGACTCCCGGCCCGGCCCGTCCGGCCCGGAGGCCGTGATCGTCGACTACAAAACTGGCCGGTCCGGCCTGGACTCCGACGACGCACGAGGGTCCCAGGCGCTGGCGCTGTATGCCTACGCCGCGCAGCGAGTCTTCCGGAGACCATGCCATCGGGTCGAGCTGCACCACCTGCCGACCGGGACGGTCGCGGCGCACGAGCACACCGAGGAGTCATTGAACCGGCAGGTGGCGCGCGCCGAGGACACGGCTCGCGACATCGTGGCGGCGGAAAAGGCGGTGTCGGCGGGCGCCGATCCGGACGCCGAGTTCCCGACCAATCCCGGCTCGCGGTGCGGGTGGTGCGACTTCCGGCGGCACTGCCCGGCCGGGGCGAAGATGCCCGCCCAGGAACCGTGGAGCGCGGTCGAGCATCTCGCCGGCTGAGCGCGATGTCCAACACGCGTCGGGGTTTCTCGCGTCCGTTTCGCGGTCGGTCCGGGATTTCCAACACGCGGTTGAGGTTTCTCGCGTGCGTTTCGCGGTCGGCCCGGCCGGAAGGATGTAGGGACGGGTGGACGAGGCCGGAGGTCAGGCCAGGCCGGCGCGTTCGAGGGCGGCCTGGCGCATCGGGGCGACCTTGTAGCGCTTCGGGACCGCCGCGATGATCGCGTTGAGGAGCAGCCGCATGCTGCGTACCGACAGGCCAGCGGTGACGTCCGTCGTGGGCCAGCCGAGGCCGCCGTACATCCTCCTGGCCCAGGGCGGTAGCAGCGCGAACGCGGTGCCGGCGACACCGAGGTACGCCCAGCGGGTCGGGCCCAGCGTCAGCCCGAGCCGGAGCGGCCGGCCGCCCCAGCTGTCGGGCACCGGCGGCACGGTGAGGAAGAGGGCCGCCTCCGCGCTGTCCCTGGTCAGGCCGAGATCAGGCTGCATGGCCTCGTAGTACGCCGCCACCTCGGCCGCGGTCGCCGGCACCGTCGACGGGTCGAGGCCGACCAGCTCGGCCGCACGCAGCTGTTCGGTGTAGTAACCGTCGATCTCATCGGCGGTGAGCTTGAGACCGGCACGCCGGGCCGTGGTGAGGAACGACTCGACCTCCGCGACGTGCACCCAGCGCAACAGCTCCGGCTCGTCGATGCGGAACGACTCGCCGGTGCGCGGGTCGGTAGCGGACATCCGGGCATGGATGCGCCGGATTCGACTCGCGGCGGCCTGGACCTGTTCGGTGCTGCCGTAGACCACCGTGCCGACGTACTCGGACGTGCGCATCAACCGGCCCCACGGGTCGGTCCGGTAGCCGGAGTTCTGCGCCACTGCCGCGACCGCTCGTGGGTGGAGCGCCTGCAGATAGAGCGAACGCAGGCCGCCGATCAACAAGACGGGCTCGCGGTGCAGCTTCCATGTCACGGAGTGGGGCCCGAACAGACCGACGTCGCCGTTCACGGACTCCAGGGTGCCACGATCTCGACCGGAAGTTGAACTCGTTCAGGCGCGCCTGGCCGGCCGCCCGGCTCGACCACGGGCGCGAACGCTATCCCCAGTGCGGCGGGCGGTCCTCGAGGAGACGGTCGTCGTTCGAGTCGTCGCGTTGGCCCCAGCCGCGTTCCGTGTCGTCGCGAGTCGGGTCGGGCAGCACAGGGGCCTCCTCCGACTCGAAGTCGACCTCGCGGTCGCCGTCGGAGTCGCGTTCTGGCTGATCCAGGATGTCCACGGTACGAGGGTAAGCCCGCGCCGCCCGCGCCGTCGTCGGGCCTCCGCTGTACCGTCGGTGAACGTGAGTTCCTCCACCGGTGTCCCGGACGACGACGCGTACTGGCAGCGGCCGGAATCGGAACCCGAGGCATTCCGCCCACCGCCCGCTGCTCCGGCGCCCGGGCCGGGGCCGACGTATGCGGGGCCACCGCGCGCGGAACCGCCGCCGGCGACCTGGCGCCCGCCGGTCGTGCCGCAGCCGCCTCCGCCACGGTCGATGCCGGAGCAGGACATGGACGCGCTCGACGAGGAAGAGGGGTCCGCGAAGACCGTCACGTACGGCATCGGGCTCGTGGCGGCCGCGATTGCCGTGATCCTCATGTGCCTGCTCTGCGCGCGAGCGATCTACTAGCCGGAACGCGCAAGTCTCGGCCGCCACCCCACAAGACGGCCGGAAGCCCGGCGATCGGTCAGTACGTGCCCCAGACGACGTGTGCGCCCGAGTCACCCGACCGGAACACGTAATACCCGGAGATCGCGGCCAGCGCCACCATGATCACGCCGAGTCCGATGTCGGCGACCCGAGGTAGCGACGTGCGGGGGCGCCGCAGCGTCGCGACGACCATGACCAGCGTGACGACGCCCAGCGCGATCGAGAACCACATGGTCCGCGTGCCGAAGTGCATGTGCTGGTCGAGAAACTCGCGGCCCTTCGCGCTGACGCCCCGGCCGACGACGCGGTTGTAGAACTTCAGGCCGGACTCCCGGGTGACGAACGCGCAGATCGGCGTGACGATCGCAAGCAGGAGAACCGCCCAACCGATCCGTGATCGCCACCGCGGCACGACCGCGTAGACGAGGGCGCCGACGGCGAGCAGCGGGATCAGCACCACGGCGGCGTGCAGCACGAGGACATGGACCGGCAGGCCACCTATCTGGTCAAACACTGGCGTCTCCTTGATCACGGAACCGGGGCGCCAGCATGGTGTTGTCTGACGCCGCAAACATTCGCTGCATGCGCGTACGCGTCGATCACCACTCCGGTTCAGTGCAACCTCGCGATGTTCCGAAATCGTGCCCCAACGGTCGTCAGGTTGAGGGTTCCGGCTAGTGCGTGCTGTCATTGACCGATGTCCACCGGTGAAGAGTTGCTGCGCACGGCCGGCCTGCGGGTCACCCGGCCGCGGCTCGCCGTGTTGGACGTGCTCACCCAGGGCGGCCACCTCGAGGTCGATGAGATCGCCCGGCAGGTGCGCGTCCGCCTCGACTCGGTATCGACGCAGGCCGTGTACGACGTGCTGGGGGCGCTGTCCCGCGCTGGTCTGGCCCGGCGGATCGAGCCTGCCGGCAGTCCGGCGCTTTTCGAGGCGCGGGTCGGCGACAACCATCACCACATCGTGTGTCGCAGCTGCGGTGCGATCGAGGATGTGGACTGCGCAGTCGGCGACCGGCCGTGCATCGATCCAGGTACGCAGCACGGCTTCGAGGTGGACGAGGCCGAGGTCACCTTCTGGGGCCTGTGCCCCGACTGCCAGGCCCGCCGTCGAGAAGACACCGCCGCCTGAGACCGGCGGGTGCCCGGGCGACAGCGCCGCCGACCGCGCTGGCGACGAGCGGCAGCCCGGGGCACAAGGGTCATGTCTGCCTGCGGATGAATGGCAATCGCGGTCAGTCCGGGCGGATCAGCACGGCGAAACCGCGGCCCTGAGCCGCGACCGCCTTCTCAGCCTCGGCCGGCCGCAAGGCGAGCAGAAGGCCGCCGGCGGTCGGCTCGTCTGCTCCGGTGACGCCCAGGACCAGCGCGGCAGATGCGACCGGCGTTGCGCCGTGGCCGGTCTCGTCCATGCTCAGCAGGTCGACCATGTCGCCGGGGCGCACAAGCGTGAGCGCGGTCGGTTCGGCCAGGTGCACCGGCACGCCGACACTGCCGCGCGGCACGACCGGTGCACCCTTCCCGGATGGCACGGCCGGTCCGCCCTTCGGGCAAGGGCGGCCGAAACGATCGGAGCCGCGGGCGCAGGCGGTGCCGCTCGGTGCGGGCGTCCGAGGCGACGGGGCCGCAGCAGGCGGTGCGGCGCATTTCTGCGGTCGCGACCAGGACACCATCGCCCCCAGGATCAGCAGGACGGCGACGGCGATCAGCCGTATGAGCGTGCCGCGGCCGGGGCGGCGCCAGCGGATCGGGTCGAGCCGGGGCTCGGTGCGCTTGCGGGCCAGCCGTGGGGGTGCGGGCACCAGCGCCTCCTCGATCCGCGGGCGCCGCGGTCCGGGCGCCGATCGAGGAGGACGCTAGGCGGAAACGACAGTCCCGGGGGAGCGCCCTGTGGATAACCCGGGCGTGTGGATAACCCGACGGCACGCCGCCGATCTGCTATGGCGGTGTCCGCAACGCGAGCGTCGAGCTAGGCGGGCGCCGGGGCCGCCTTGGCGCTGGTAGGCGTCGAGGACGAAGGCGATGCGGAGGACGCCGAGGACGAGGACGCAACGGAGGGGGCCGGCGTCGACTCCGGCTTTGTCGACTCCGGCTTTGTCGAGTCCCCCTTGACGTCGGAGGATGCGCCGTTCCCCGCCCGAGAGTCGTTGCGATAGAAGCCCGAACCCTTGAACACGATGCCGACCGAGTTGAAGACCTTCCGAAGCCTGCCGTGGCAGTTCGGGCACTCGATCAGCGCCGGGTCGGAGAAGGATTGCACGGCCTCGAGCCGCTGGCCACACTCGGTGCACGTGTACTGGTAGGTGGGCACTGGTCCTCCGGATCACTCCGCTGCTGGCACTCGCCAACTCCGAGTGCCAATGTTGCGTCATGGGACGTCAATTCGTCCACTCGGAGGTTCGGCTTGGCGACAGACCAAGGCTCGGCGTGATGGCGGCCTGGACCGTGCGGTCGTGCGGCTCGGCCGGGACGGACTCGACCAACTCGCCGTCGTACAGCAGCGCCACGGTCAGCGTGACCCGGTCCAGCCGAGCGAGCACGCGATCGTAGGAGCCGCCGCCCCGCCCGAGGCGGACCCCGGACCGATCGACCGCCACTGCGGGCACGATGACGAGCGAAGCCTCGCGGATCGCATCCACGCCGAGCCGTTCCCCGGTGGGCTGGCGAAGACCGCGCGGCCCGGTCGACAAGGACCCTTCGTAGGTGGCCCAGTCGAGATCGCCGCTGTCGAGCAGGACCGGCAGGAGAACGCGGCCGGCGGAAGCGAGCACCGACGGCAGGTCGGATCCGCCGGGTTCGGAGCCCACCGGCACATAGGCGGCGATCGTCGACGGCTGCTGTGCCCGTACCAGAGCAAGAAGTGCGGCCTGGAGGGACGCGGAGGCCGACTGGCGGTCGGACGCCGTCATCGATCTACGATCTGCGAGCAACCGATCGCGCAACGCAATCTTGGCGGCTCGGTATCTTTCCGCGTCACGGGCGAAATCCGGCATGCGACACCTCCTTTCTAAAACCGGCGAACGGGGCACACGATGTCAGCATCACCCCAGCTCGGAACCTTCTTCTTCCGCATGACTGTGGCCACCGTGATCCGAGACGAGACGGTCGAGCGGCTCGACCGTGCCGCCACCACGGTACGCACAGCGATCGGGGTCGCGTGCCGGCAGCCCCGGAACCCGGACGGGACCCGTACTGCCTGGCCGACCCGGACGATGTGGCCCGATCGGCGGTTCGGATGCCGTACCGGATGGGCAACTCGACCAGGCAGCGGCCGCGCCGGGCGGGCCACAACCGCCGTGGCAGGGCCGCGGCCGATAGTCTCGCGACATGTCCGGGCACAATCCGAGCGAAGGTGCGGTGACCACTCAGATGACGACCAACGCGCGCGCGAACGGCCGCCGAGCGGTAAAGGCTGTGATTCCGGCGGCGGGACTGGCGACCCGATTCCTGCCGGCCACCAAGGCCGTACCCAAGGAGCTGTTGCCGGTGGTGGACCGTCCGGTGCTGCAGTACATCGTCGAGGAGGCCGCGGCCGCGGGCATCACCGACGTCCTGCTCATCACCGGCCGCGGCAAGACCTCCATGGTGGATCATTTCGACCGGCGCCCGGACGTGGAGGCCCGGCTCGAGGAGAAGGGCGACTTCGAACGGCTGGCCGAGGTGCGCCGGACCAGCGAACTCGCCGACATCTACACCTGCCGCCAGGGCGAACCGCTCGGGCTCGGCCACGCGGTCGGGGTGGCGGCCTCGCACGTCGGCGACAGCGCGTTCGCGGTGTTGCTGGGGGACGAGTTCGTCGATGTGGACCAGCCGCTGCTGCCCTCGATGCTCGATCTGCAGGCCCAGACCGGCGGCATCGTGCTCGCATTCATCGAGGTCGATCCGTCCGAGACCTCCCGGTACGGGATCGCGTCCGTCTCGCCGTCGCAGTTCGGCGACGATGTGGTCGAGGTGACCGGCCTGGTCGAGAAGCCGTCGCCCGAGGAAGCGCCCAGCAATCTGGCGGTCCTCGGCCGCTACATCCTGCCCGCGTCCATCTTCGACGCGATCCAGAACACCAAGCCCGGCAGCGGCGGCGAGATCCAGCTGACCGATGCGATGGCCCAGCTGCTGGCCGACGGGACCCCGGTGCACGGGATCATCTATCGGGGACTTCGGTACGACACGGGGATGCCGCTGGGCTATCTGCAGGCGGTCGTCCAGTTGGCCGTCAAGCGGCCGGACCTCGGCGCGGAGTTCCGCAAGTGGCTAGGTGAGTTCGTGAGGAGCCCGCAAGGATGACCGCTACGGCCGACGCCGAGGCGGCCGCCAACGAGCTGATGCCCCTCGCCGAATACCTGGGCAGCGTGCTGCGCAGGCTGCGGGCGCTGCCTCCGCTCGACCTCGACCTGACCCAGGCGCACGGCAACGTCCTCGCCGTGGACGTGCTCGCGCCGCATCCGTTCCCCGCGTTCGACCAGGCGGCGATCGACGGCTATGCGGCCAGGTGGGAAGACCTGGCCGCGGCCGGCCGGATCGGGTCGCACCCGTCGTTCGGCCGGTTCGAGGGCGGGCCGCGACCCGTGCGCCTCAACGTGGTCGGCGACCTCGGCGCCGCGAGCTGGCGTCCGGTACGGCTGACGCCCGGCACCTGCTTCTCGGTGGCCGCCGGGGCGCCGTTGCCGATCGGCGCGGACGTGGTCGTGCCGGTCCACTGGACCGATCAGGGCATGGCGGCCGTGGAGATCCTGCACGCACCCAAGCGCGGTTCGGGCGTCCGCCGGGCCGGCGACGAGCTGCCGGTGGGTCAGGTGCTCGCCCCCGCCGGCGCGTACGTGACCCCGGCGATGGTGGCCGTCTTCGCCGCGTCCGGGATCGGGCACGTCGTGGTCCGGCCCAGCCCGCGCGTGGTGGTCGTGGCCACCGGCGACGAACTGGTCGACATGGGCCGGCCCAGCCAGCCCGGGCAGGTGGTGGACGCCAACTCGCACGCGCTCACCGCCGCCGCGGTCGAGGCCGGCGCGCTGGCGTACCGGATCGGGATCTGCGACGACGACCCCGAGGGGCTGCGGGGGCTCCTCGAGGACCAGACGCTGCGGGCGGACCTGATCATCACGACTGGCGGCACCGGTACGGGACCCGGCGACATGTTGCGTCGCGTCCTCTCCCGGCGCGACAACGGCCGTGGCGCCGTCGAGTTCACCGACGTCGCGCTCTGCCCGGGCAGCTCGCTCGGCTTCGGCACGGTCGGCGGCGAGGAGGTGCCCGTGGTCTGCCTGCCCGGCGAGCCCGGTGCCGCGCTGATCGGCTTCGAGGTCCTGGCCCGACCCGTGATCCAGTTGCTGGCCGGGGCCGAGCCGGTGTTCCGGCCCAGCGTGAAGGCGCACCTGCTGGAGACGGTGTCGTCCCCCGGCGGCCTGCGCGAGTTCCGGCCGGCGCACGTGGCCGAGAGGCGCGGCGGGGGCTACACGGTGCAGCCGCTCGCCGGCGGGCCGTACACTCTGTCCGGCCTCGCCGAAGCCAACGGCCTGCTGGTCCTCGGCGAGCGGGTCACCGCGGCCGCGGCCGGGTCGACCGTGGATGTGTTGCTGCTCGACCGGAGGCGATGATGCTGGGGTCCGCGCCCGGATGGCCCGCCGTCCTGGCGGACGGTCCGGTGCTGCTGCGGCCGTACCGCCGCAGCGACGCGCACGCGTGGTCCGAGGTCCGCATCGCGAACCAGAAGTGGCTCGCGCCGTGGGAGTCGGCGCCGCCTGGGCCGTGGGCCGAGATGAATTCGCCGCGCGCCTACTTCTACGTCTACCGGGACATGAAGCGCGCCGCTCGGCGCGGCGAGAGCATGCCGTTCGCGGTCTGCCTGCGCGACCAACGCGGCAACGAACGGCTCGTCGGGCACCTCAACCTGGGCAACATCGTGCGGCGGGCGTTCAGTTCCGCGTACGTGGGTTACTGGGTGGACTCCCGGGTCGCCGGCCAGGGCGTCATCCCGACCGCGCTCGCCCTCGCCGTGGACCACGCGTTCGGGCCCGGCGGCCTGCATCGCGTCGAGGTCAACATCCGGCCTGAGAACCTGCCGAGCCGGCGGGTGGTGGAAAAGCTCGGCTTCCGCGAGGAGGCGTACCACCCGCGCTACATGCACATCGACGGCAGCTGGCGCGACCACCTCGGGTACGCCATGACCAGCGAGGACGTCGCCGGCGAAGGCGGCCTGGTCGCGAGGTGGCGCAGGCTGCGTACGAGCGCGAAGTGATCCGGACCTTTTAGACGATCATGAGGACGTGGCCGTACCGGCGCGCCGCGCGAGTTTCCGCAGTTACCGCCCGTAGCCTCGGGGAGATTGAGACTTGCGGTGCCCGTCCGTGCCCGGCCTCGGCCGCGCTGACCTCGGGATGCCGCCGAGGCTGACGGGAGGGGTGAGGGTGCCGACCTCGGTGCTCCTCGCCGTCCTCGCCGCGGCCGGGCTGCTCGCCCTCGCACCGGCGCTCGTACGCCGGTACGATGCCACCGAGCGCCTGGCGGCGGAGCGGGCGTTGTCGACCGCGCGGGTGCTCTCCCGCGAGCGTCGGCGCCGTACCGTGCCCGGACGCCGGCCGGTCAACCCCGGTCGCCAGGTGGTGGTTACGGTCGTACCCCCAACGGGTGATCGCCGCCGCCTCCACGTAGTGAAGAACCGCCGGCCGGCCCGGCGTGTGCCGGCGCGCCGGCACACCCCCGCCGTCGTCCGGCGGCGCCGGGTCTTCGCGGCGCTGCTGCTGCTCAACATGATCGAGCTCATCGGCGTGCTCGCGGTCGGCCCGGGCTTCTGGATCAGCTTCGCGGTGACCGCCACGCTGCTCGCGGTCTACCTCGTCCACCTGCGCAACCGGGCGCTCGCGGACCGCCGCCGCCGTCGTGTCGAGGCCCGGGAGGCGGCCTGGCTGGCCGCCCGCCAAGCAGAGGTACGCCGGGAGCAGGCCCGGAGGGCGGCGGCCCGCCGGGAGGCCCAGCGGCGGCTGGCGGCCCAGAAGGAGGCGGTGCGCCGCGCGGCGATGGGCCTGGACCGCGACCCGTCCCACCTGCCGGCGGTCGCCAGTGGCGGCTCGGTGTCGTACCGGCGGAGCGGTGGCCTGCGCGGGCGTGCGTACGAGGCGGGCGGCCGCGGTTCGTCCTACTCGGCGTGAAACGCGGGCGTTGCGCGCCGGGATCGGGTCGCGCGGGCGTGGCGCGCGGGGATCGGGTCGCTCGGACGCGGCGCCCGGATCCGGTTCGCGGGGCGTCGGGGCGACCTGTTAGCCTTGCTGCGGTCCTGCGGGACCAAGGGGGCTGTGGCGCAGACCGGTAGCGCACCTCGTTCGCATCGAGGGGGTCAGGGGTTCAAATCCCCTCAGCTCCACCGAAGAACCGCATCAGTGGGTGTTTCTGCAGAGATGCGGAGATGGTTCAGCGGGTTTGAGTCACGTCTCGCCGCGCTCGACCCAGAACGTGGACCGGTCGCCGCGCTCGTGCTTGCCGGAGCGCAGCACGTACGGGCCGCGCCACCGGCCGACCCGCCCGGGTGAGCAGCCGGCCGAGGGCGAGCGGGTGGGTAGCCGCCCGGTGTGCGTGGTGATGAACTGGCCGTCCCATCCGTCTGGGTCGGTGGTGAACGACGGTGGTTCACCGTCGCGGCACAACTCCGCGGCGGTGAGCCGGGTGGAGCGTGTTGCGCGATTTCGCGAGGCCTACGCAAGGTCTATCGGCTTGAGGCTGGTCCTAGTGGCCGTATAAATGAACGGCCCCGAGTCAGCTAGAAGCCGCTCGATCGCGCGCCATTGACACATGACCACTTCGAGCTGTTCGAACTTACCGCGTGCTTCCTTGCCGGAAAGGGCAACCATGCGAGCGCCGTACTGGCGGACCGCTTGGATCTCGGCACGGTGGTCCTGTATGTGACGGTCACGGGTGATGATTAGCCATCCACGCCTGGTCACCTCGGGAATCCAGATCGAGTCGAGGGTTGCTGGGGTAGTTACCGGACATGCCGGTCGTTCCCGCTTGTTGATCACCGCGCCGAGGTCGCCCGGATAGGTGACGTCTGCTCGTATGGAGGCGAGCACTTGAGCGAGGCCAAGGATGTCCGCGTCGACGTAGAAGCGGATCTCCGCCGGCTTGACCTGGCTCACGCGGCGTGCTGCGCGTTCTCATACGCCAGCGCCCAGCGGACGTCGGCCACCTCCAGGCCATTCACCTCCGCAATGTCCTCGATGTCCTCTCCGACTTCGGCCTGTTCCCAGATCGCCTCCGTGCTGATGCCCTTAATCGCTGGCCGCCCAAAGCGAACATCCGGGGTGATTCGGACCGGCGAGTCTGGGTGCGGGTCAGGCCGATAGCTAGCCGGGATGTCACCGGCCCACTCCACTCGGTCGACGAACGCCCAGCCAGGCTGGGTCAGCATCAGCTGATCGTTAATCACGGACACTAGGTAGTACTCGGCGCCCAACTGCGCAGCGGTCTGTGCGTCGTAGACCAGCTCGCGGCCAGACACGAGCGGACGACGGTCGGCCAGCGGGTAGTGCACCCCGAACTTCTCGCGCAGGACGTCGATGAACCGGCGTAGCTCCACCATCGCGACGTTGCGCCGACGATACTCCCTGAGCCATCCGGCCTCGATGAACTCCGCCCACGTGACGGTACGCAGCCCCTTGGGCTCGACCCGGATCACAGGCTTGTAGGTCCTGGCGCCGCGGGTCCCGCCTTCCAACCAGTAGTGCAGCGTCGATTGATGCACGCCAAGGAGCCGGGCGGCCTCAGCCTCCGAATACATCTCCCGGTCAAGAACAGTCGCCACAAGGGTTAGTTTGGCATCCCCTATGCCCGTCCGTGCTAGCCCGTTCGGCCGGACGCAGCTAAACCAGAAACTGCCGCGCTGTAAGGGGGCCTACTCGGTCTCTCGTTGACGCACGACATGCCGGGCCAATGGATCCACGTCGTCGTCGTCGAAGAAGCCACTTGGCCGGAGCCTGGCATCGCGTAGCCTCGCGCAGCGCCGCCCCGGTCAGCGTAGGCGCTGTGGCAGCAGGCGGCTCCAGGGTGGGAGCGGGACTGGGGGCGGCGATGGGAGCGCAGGTGTGGGCAGATGCGGTCAGCCTGTGAGGGTCACGCACGCTTGACCCTGCGGCAACGGGTTCTCACGGCTGGCCGCGAGGGGCTCGCACCTCGTTCGCATCGAGGGGGTCAGGGGTTCAAATCCCTTCAGCTCCACCAAGAATCAGCAGGTCTAGAGATGTACCCGGTCAGTCCATGGCGGGGACTAGGAGCTGATCGACGATCGCCATGTAACTGTTGGGCCCGGCTACGCCGGGTTCTGGCGGAGCCGTTGGGTCCGGGTTCGTCGCGGATTGGACGACGACAACCAGCTTCTTGTCGGGAACGATTTGCGTGAGTTGACCGCCATACCCCATTGCCGCGAACGAGAAGTGCCCGTCCGCGCTGGTGGTCCACTGCTGGAAGCCGTAGCCATCCGCCGGCGCCTGACCCGTTGCGACGTGGCTTTGCTGTGCGTCCATCATCCAGGCTCGCGACACGAGTTGCCGGCTGCCCCAGGCGCCTTGGGCCAACCAAAGATGGCCGAGTTTCACCATGTCCCGAGCGGTGAGCTTGAGCCCGCCGGCGCCGAGGTTGCGTCCCTGCGGATCGGTCAGCCATGCGAAACCCGCCCCGCTGTAGGCCTCGGTTGACGATGCTCGGGCAACCGGTTGGGCGGCAGGCCGGGTCTGGATGCCCAGCGGGTCGAAGAGCTTCTCCCGGGCGTAGTCCAGTACGCTACGCCCGGTCGCCTGGACGAGGATCGCGGACAGTAGGTGGGAACCGGCGCTGGAATAGAGAAAGCTGCCTGGCGGCTGAGCTGCCGCATCGACGAGAGCCTGCCGGACCCAATCCGTGTCGTGATCCAACACCTGACCGTAGTAGGCCTGATCATCCGGCAAGCCCGCGGTCATGGTGAGTATCTGCCGAAGCGTGATCTTCGCGACGGCTGGCGTCATGCTCCCCCGGTACGCGGGCAACAGGTCGCCCAGGGTGTCGTCGACGCTGCGCAGTTTCTTCTCATCGAGCGCGATGCCGATGAGCGTGCTCATGATCGTCTTGGCCTCGGACTGGATGTCGTGGCGTGCCGTCGCAGAGCTGTGGTAGTAGCGCTCGAGGACAATCCGACCGGCCACAGAGATCAGGACTGCCCGCCGATTTCGAAATGATTCGGTGGCGTCATCGGCGAACACCTGATCGATGATCGCGCCGAAATTCTCGTGGCCCGGTCGGGGTGTGGGGTTGATGGGGATAGATGGCGTTTTCGTGCACCCGGCGGTCAACCCGATAGCCAACGTGGCACTCAAGAAACGAAGAAGCACGGGTCTCATACCGCACCGCCCGAATTGGCGCCTTTTGCGCTGACCCTACGGGGATACCGACCGGTAAACCAGTACTCCAGCCGCACTTCAGGCTCGGAGTCTTGGCTGGTAGTGGCTGGTTCGGGGGCGGTGTTGACGGCCGACGCCGCCGCGGTGTGGATCGTGCTATGCAGACGCCGGGGGAGGGCTCAAATCCCCTCAGCTCCACCTCCATGATCACGCGTGCGGAGATACCGCGAAGTTAGGTAACCTCCGCGTCCCGGTCGCCGTCACGTGACGTTCTCGCCGCTGATGACCGATATCGTGAGGCATGATCGATCGGCCACTCCTTACTGTGGCGCACCGCGCCGGGAACAACGTAGCCGACCTGCGCGCGGCACTCGAGGCCCCAGTCGATCTTGTCGAGGCGGATGTGCACCTGTACCTCGGTGCATTGGAGGTCCGCCACCGCAAGGCGATTGGCCGCCATCTGTTCTGGGAGATGTGGACCGAGGTGAACCGGCGGCGGAGCCTGGTCATCCCCGAGCTGACCGATGTGCTGGTGGCGGCCGGCGGTGACCCGCGACTGATGCTCGACCTCAAGGGACCGTCCCATGCGGTCGCGCCACGGGTGGCCGCGGTGCTGCGCGAGGCCGCACCGGGCGTACCCGTGGCCATCTGCACCAAGCAGTGGCGCATGCTCGACGCGTTCGACGCAGACCCGCATGTTCGCCGTGTGCTCTCGGCGAGTAATTGGCTGCAGCTCAACCGCCTCCGTGCGCGGCTGCGAAGGCGGCCGGCGTACGGCGTGTCAGTCCGCCGCCAGCTGCTTACCCCGGCCATCGTGACCGAGCTGCGGCGCGCGACCGACATGGTCCTGGTGTGGCCGGTGGATACCGAGGCCGCGCTCGAACACGCGCGCCGGCTCGGGGTGACCGGCGTGATCAGTAAGAATCTCGCCATGCTGCGCCGGCTCGCGGCACAGCGGCACCCGGCTCCCGCCGTCCAACGCCCGACCGCCAGGACAGCCGCCGAACCGGCCGAGCAGCTCTCGCCGTGACCTGTTCGGTGCCCGGGTCCCACCCGATCGCTGTGGAGTCCGCTAGCCCCGGTCAGCGCGGGCCCACAGTAAGGAGTGCCGGATGCCGGCCCCACCGGAACCGAGCGCGACTCCGGCGGCGTGGCTGACGGTGGCCATCGCGTCGGAGAGTCCGCCGACGTTCACCAACGGGGTCAGCAACACCGTCATACGGACACTCGAACACCTTCGCACCACCGGGCACGGTGCCATGGTGCTGGCCCCCGCCCCAGTCCCGCGACGGGTCGTTGGCTTCGCCGCCACCGGGCTGGCGGAGCATCCCGCTGCCGCGCTACCGGACGTACCGCGTGGGCGATGCGACAACCCGCGAGCTGGTCACGGTGCTTTCGGCGTACGAGCCGGACATCGTCCACCTGGCGGCACCGGCCCTCCTCGGTGGCCTCGCCATGCGCTCCGCGCGACGCCTGGCGTTGCCGACGGTCGGGGTGTTTCAAACCGACGCGGCCGCCTTCGCCGCTCGTCACGGCCTGGGCGCGTTCCGGCCGCTGATCTGGCGAGAGTTGCGAAGGATCCACGACGTGGCGGACCTGACGAAGGTGCCGTCGGCACAGACCCACCGTCAGCTTCTGGTGCGAACGAGACGTTCTGCCAGGCCGTACAGGAGGCTCTCGCCGCCGGTGTGCCCGCGGTGGCACCCGCCGCCGATAGACCCGTGGATCTGATCCAGGATGGACACGACGGGGTTCTCCGGCCGCCGGACGACGCCGCCGCGCAGGGCGGCGGTGTGCCGGCCCGTCGCCTCGTCCGAACTACGCCATGGGACGCAACGCCGCCGGTCCGTCCTCGGTCGAACGTGGGACGCCGTCGGGAATCAGCTGCCCGCCCACTAAACGGCCGTGTTGCTCCATAGTGGGACCCGGCCGACGGTAGGCCGAGGGACATGACCTGACCGTGCTGGGTAGGGCGGGGCGGCAGCCCACCGCCGCCCCGCCCGGCCGGTCACCCCAGTGGCGTGATGTAGATGGTGTCGGTCGTGCTACTTCCCGCGTAGGTGGCGTTGCCGGCCCACGAGAACTCGTACACGAACGCGGTGTTGTAGCCCTCTGCCCAGCGGAGTGGACCATCGCGGAGGACGAACGTCCCATCGGTCGCCGTGGTGATGTCGCGCAGTTGCACCGTGTTGCCGGCCGGGTCGGTCCGCTTGACCTGCACGGTCAGCCGGATGCCCAGGGGACCGGTACGGCTGCCCGCGACGAGCCCGTCGATGATCGCCTGTTCGCCCGAGCGCAGGTAGTGGTCACGAGCCCAGGCCTGGATGTACGACGGCTGTTTCTGGACCGTGCCCGAGACGGTCAGCGTGGATCCCCGGTGGGTCGCATCGCCGTCCCAGGTCAACGTGTAGGCGACGGAGCCCGCCACGGTCAGCATGTCCACGAACCGGAAGCTGCACGACTCATCCGTCGTCACGTCCGGCCGACCCTCGACCGGTCCGGAGCCGATCTTGCGCTTGACGTGGATGGTCGTCGGGCCGGCGCAGTAACCCACATCGAAGGACACGCCGCCGGCGACGTAGTACGGCTCCCCGACATACGCCGGCTGGTCCATACCACCCGTGAGCATCGAGGCGGTGGACGTCACCGACACCGTGTGGGTGGCCTCCGCCGGGCCGTACACAGCAGAGCCCGCCCATTCCACCGTGTAGACGTAGTTTCCGCCTTGGGTCGGCGTGTCGTCGAAGCGGAAGCCGCCGCGGCTGTCGGTGATGACGTCGTCGAGCCGCTGCGGCCAACCGCCCTCGCGGTTGTTGTAGATGGCCCGGTAGACCGCAAGCGTCGCCGGTGGATTCGGCGCGTTGCCGTCGAGCGTCAGCGTGCCGGACAGCCGTAGCCGCTTACCCGCCTCGCCGGTCGCCGGTCCGGTCAGCGTCAACGTCGCGGCGCGGCGCGCGACCGGCACGGTCACCGAGGCGTCGCTGCCCTGGTACGTGGAGTTGCCGGCCCAAGCGACGTCGTAGCGGACATCGCCGGCGACCGGTGGCGTGTCCGTGACTGTGAACGTTCCGTCGGCGGCGGTGGTGACCGGCGCGAGCGTCGCCGAGGTGCCGTCCGGCAGCGCCCTCGTCACGGTGAGCTGCTGGACGCCCGGGGCGGACCCGTCCGTCAGGGTGAGGCGGCCGGTGATGGACAACGGATCGAGCGCCGTCGCCGACGCCGGTGGGTTCAGCGCGATGGCCGAGTGCGCCAGCGTCGCGCCCGCCACCCGCCACAGGTAGAACCGGCCGGCCTGCCAGTCGTTCAGGACGGAGAAGACATCCGGCCCGAGGAAGGTGACCGCGTGGGAGACGAGGTCGCCGGTCGTGCTGTCGGCCTGACCCAGCGTCGCCGCGTCCGCGACGGTATGGAACGACAGCCGCGGGCTTCCGTTGCGTCCGGCGGCGAGGTACGCGCCGTCCGGACTGATCGCGACCGCCGACGGGTATCCCCACGTCGGGTCGCCGTATCGGCGGACCTCGGCCAGCGTCGTGGTGTTGTAGCCGACGTGGCTGTACGGATACCCGGAGGCGACGACCGCCATCGCGCCGTCCGGCGTCAGCGCGAGGTCGGTCAGGTTGGAGGCGTCGCCGCTGATGGTGCCGCGCAGCGTCGCGTTCGCCCCGTCCACCGAGTACACCTCGACCGTCGCAGGACTGATCCCTGGCGTGCCGGCCGCCAGTGTCGTGCCGGCGGCCGCGATCAGCGGCGCGGAGTAGTAGGTTCCGCTGGCCAACCGAGTCACGGCCGGTACGGGCGTGGAGACGTCCAGCGTGACAATGCCGCCATTCCACTGGTAGTAGCAGCCGTACCCGACCCACAGCTGGTTGCCGGACAGCGCGAGGTTGGTCGGGCACGGGTACGTGCCGAGGTCGACCCGGCGGATGATCTGCAGCGTCGCCGTGTCGATCTCGACGACCTCCCGGCTGCCGCTCAGCGCGACGTAGAGCCGGCTGCCGTCCGGCGTGAGCGCGAGGCCTTCGGCGCCGCTCAGCCCGGTGACAGCGCCGGTCACCGCCGCGCCGGTATCCGCCACGACGACCCGGTCGAGCGCGGCGACGTAGACCTTGCCGGCGCCCGCGGCGACATCGCCGACGCCGGCCACGCCCTCGAGGTAGGTCTCCGTGTTCGCCGCCGCAGCGGGCGATGCCGGTCCGACCGCGGCGGTGGCCGCGAGGACCGCGGCCGCGACGATCGTGGCCATCCGGCGCCCGATCCTCATTGACCGGACCCGGAATCCTTCTGTGCGTGGCATGACAGTCCTCTGAGGAGGCAGCACGCGGGAGGCTCGTGCTGCGAGTGCGATGCCGTTGCGCCCGGCCGGCGACCAGCCTCGCTCGAGATGCGTCGTGCCCCCTGGTCCCCGCGCCGACCGTCCAGGCCGGAACCGCAGTTTACGAGTGGCGGCGATGCCCGAAATCGCGTTTTCGAGCACGGGTAGATACGACATTTCCCGGTAACGTTTCCGGCGTCCGGAGCGCTCGGGTCGATCCGGAGGTCTGTCCGGTTCAGCTTCACCGGAGCATACGGTTGACGCGTCTCTGACGGTTCGGTGGAATCGCATGCTCGGGAGCGGATCATGGGTTAATGACGATGCTCATCGCGCACCTCAGTGACCCGCACATCACCACCGGGCCGCTCGGCGGGGAACCCGCCTCCGGGCTGCAGCTCGCGCTCGCTCGGGTCATGGCACTCGACCCACGGCCCGACTGCGTCGTCATCACCGGCGACCTGACCGACCATGGGCGACCGGACGAGTACGACGCGCTGCGCGACATCGTCGGCGCCTTTCCGTTGCCACTGCACCTGCTCACCGGCAACCACGACAACCGGGAGACTTTGCTGGACGCGTTCGGGGGCGGCCCGTGGCTAGGGGAGTCGATCGAGGCGCACTACGCGATCGAGTATCCGGACGCGACCATGGTCGCCCTGGACTCGCTGATTCCCGGGTCGCCCGCCGGGCGGCTGGGCGGTGCGCAGCTCGCGTGGCTGGACGATGTGCTGGACCGGCGCCCAGACGTGCCGGCGCTGGTCGGGTTGCACCATCCGCCGATGCCGGTCGGCATCCCGTTCCTGGACGGCATGCGCCTGCTCGACGGGGACGACCTGGAGGAGGTGGTCGGTGCGCACGCGAACGTCGTCCGGGTCATGGCCGGGCACGTGCACAGACCGATCACCGCGGCGTTCGCCGGGAGCATCCTCACGGTGGCACCGAGCACGTACCGGCAGACAGGCCTGGTCTTGACGTCGGACGAGCCGCCGGGCTACCTGGCCGAGCCGACCGCGTTCCTGCTGCACATCCTCGACGAGACGGACTGCGTCACGCACACGGTGCCGGTCAGCCACGCCGCCGCACGGCTCGGCGCGTACTGACTGCCGTTCGGCGCACGAGATCATCGATCTGTCGCACCCCGGCGATACGGTCTAGCTGGGCGAAAGGGGATGCCGATGATCGATCATGTGGTCCTCGGGGTGCACCACCTCGACGAAAGCAGGTACTTCTACGAGCACGCGCTCGCGCCGCTCGGCATCAAGATAGTTGTCAACCGGCCGGATCTCGTCGGTTTCGGCGACGAGAATGGACGGCCGTTCTTCTGGCTCGCGGTGCGCGAGCCGAGCCACCGCGTGCACGTCGCGTTCACGGCGGCCGACCGAGCGACCGTGGACGCGTTCCATGCCGCCGCGCTGCACGCGGGCGGCGTCGACAACGGCGAGCCGGGCCTGCGTCCGCACTATCACGAGAACTACTACGGCGCGTACGCGTTCGACGCCGACGGCAACAACATCGAGGCGGTCTGCCACCGGCCAGAATGATCATTCTTGAACGACGACCACGGTCTTGAGGACCGACGGGTCGGTGTGGCCCATCTTGAGCGCCGCCTCGGACTCGGCCAACGGCAGGCGGGCGCCGACCAGCGCGTCGAGGTTGATCCGGCCGGCCGCGACCAGCGCGATCGCGTCTGGATAGGTGTGGGCGTAACGGAACGTGCCGGTGACCGTCAGCTCGCGGTTTTGGATCACGGAGACCGGCAGGCTCTGCTCCGGCGACGGGCTCATGCCGACGAGGACGGCGCGGCCGAGCGGCTGCAATGCCTTGATCCCGGCGGTCACCACCGGCGGTGCGCCGGTGCACTCCAGCAGCACATCGGGCTTGAATTCGGCGTAGTCGACGCCCGACCGCGCGTCGATGACCTCGTCGACGTCGAACTTCCGGGCGGCCTCGAGCCGCGCCGGGTGCACGTCGGCGAGCCCGATCCAGGCGGCGCCCGCGGCCCGAGCGGTGAGCGCGCAGAGCACGCCGATCGGTCCGGCGCCGGTGACCAGAACCCGCGATCCGATCCCGGTGCCGGCTCGCCGGTTCGCCCACAGGCCGACGGAAAGCGGCTCGATCAGCGCGGCCGCGTCGTCGCTCATCGAGTCCGGTACCGGGTGCGCGAAGGCCTCGTGCACGGCGACGTAGCGGGCGAGCGCGCCGTCGACCGGCGGGGTGGCGAAGAAGACCACGTTGGGGCAGAGGTTGTAGTTGCCGCGCCGGCACTGCTCGCAATGCCCGCACGGAACGCCCGGTTCGACCGCGACCCGCTGGCCGATCCGGGGGGCGGTCACGCCCGGACCGCGGTCCACGACGACGCCGGAGGACTCGTGGCCGAGCACCATCGGGCTGCTGACAACGAAGTCGCCGATCCGACCGTGCTCGTAGTAATGCACGTCGGAGCCGCAGATACCGACCGAGCGGATCTCAACCACGACCTCGTTCGGCCCGGGTGTCGGCATCGGATGTTCCTCGACCCGCACGTCGCCGATGCCATGCAAGACGGCGGCGAGATTCGTCTGAGCTGCCATGCCCCGAGCCTGCCGGACTAAGCGGGCAGCGGCAACTACGAGGCGGAAGCTGAGGGCGAAACGCGAGGCTTGCCACCTTGCGGTCTGCTGCTCAGGCGAATTGACGCGGCGAGCCGAGGAACATCCACAGAGATCTTGATCTGTAATCTTCGAGGGCCAAATCCACCCGAAACAGTAAGGCGCGGAGTTTGCCCTGATGGCTCCAGTGTGAATGGTCGGACCGTAGGTCGCGCTCAGCCGTGGGTAAATGATCCGGTCGCCGAGGTTACGCCGAATCGGCAAGGGGTTTCACGTCGCATTCCAGGCCGGCCCGAATGCCGTTATGAATTGTATTCACGAACCGATTAATCCCGGTTAGGGCAATATGGTAATATGTCCCTTTCGTCCCAAGCGTCGCCGTCCGCCGTTGCGCAAGGAGAAATCCCAAGAACTAGTACAGTCAGCCGTTGTGCGGGCCATCCGGTGTCGTTAAGCTTCCTCTTGCGCGCCCCTATCGCCCGCTTCCCCCGTGGCAGGCGATCGGGGCGCGCGCCTGTTGGCGCCGCCGAATGTGCCGTCGCCCGAAACCCGTCGCCGAAGACCTCGTCGAGGAAGGCCACGGAACGCCCGCAGCAGGCCGACCGCCCCGGGCGTCTCCTGTGGACGGCGTCAGATCCAGCGACTCCCCAGCCACATACGGGCCTGCCACGCTTCGTACGGAATCGTTCTGCCGACGAAGATCGGGTAGAAGTACAGGAAGCAGAGCGCCACGACGACGACGTAGGCGCATGCGGCGACCGTGCCGATCAGCTGCCTGTCCGTCCGCGCCGCGCCGACCGCAACGCCGGTTGGCGGTGTCATGATCGCGCCCAGCGCGTACACCACGGCCAGGATGAGAAACGGCAGCGCGGGCAGTACGTAGAACGAGAACATCGTCCGGCCGTCGGTGACCGCGTAGTAGAACCATGGCAGCAGGCCCGCCGTTACACCGGTGCCGATCGCGAGCGCGCGCCAGTCCCGCCGGGCGATGCCGAACCACACCAGCGCGGCCAGCGCCGGAAGGAACGACCACCACAGGATTGGTGTGCCCAGCAACAGGATTTCGGAGGCGCAGCTCGACGCTCCGCAGGGGCCGTTGCTGGACCAGTAGAACGCCACCGGGCGGCCCAACAGCAACCACTGCCACGGCCACGATTGGTAAATGTGTTTGTCAGTTAGGCCGCTGTGAAACTTGTACGCCTCGTGGTGGTAATGCATCAGGTTGAGCAATGCGCCCAGGATCGGCGGCTCGCTCAGCCCGTTCGCCTCGCGGTAATGCCGGAAGTACCCGTCGTTCGTCACGAACCAACCGGTCCAGGTGGCGAGGTAGAAGATCAGGCTCAACACGAGGCTGAGGACCGCCCAGCCCAGGTCGCCGACGATGCCGGAGCGGGCCGGTCGGCGTACGCCCGCGGACCGCCGGGCCTGGATCCGCCACAGCACCGCCAGCGCGGCGAAGAACGGCGCGAAGAACAGCCCGCTCCACTTGACCCCGCAGGCGAGCCCGAACAGTGCGCCGGCCACCAGCCCCCACCACGGCATGATGCGCGGCAGCCGGCGGGAAGTCAGCGGATCCCAGCCGCCCTCGAGCGCACGCAACAGTCCCCTCCGGTACGCGTCCCGGTCCAGTACCATCGCGGCGAACGTGGCCAGCACGAACAGGCCGAGGAAGATGTCGAGCAGCGACGTCCGGGACAGGGCGAGCTGGAAGCCGTCCAGCGTCATCAGCATGCCCGCGGTCCCGGCCAGCACGATGGAGTGGAACAGCCGGTATGCGAGCCGGATCAGGATCAGGATCATCAGCGTGCCGGCGATCGCGGCGGGCAGCCGCCAGCCCACCTCGTTGTTGCCGACGGCCTTCTCGCCGAGCGCGATCAGCCACTTACCCAGGGGCGGATGCACCACGTACGCGGGACCGTTGGTCTTCTCGTCCCACTCGACGCCGTGATGCAACATGTCCCATGCATCGGTCGGGTAGTAGACCTCATCGAAGATGTAGCCCTTGGGCCGGCTGATCCCGACCAGCCGCAGGATCGCCGCGATCGTCACGATGACCGCGGTGACCAGCCACGAGTACGGATCCAGCCAGTTATCGAGCGTCGACAGCCGGCGCCGGACGACGTCCGGGACGCGCCGCACGCCCCGGACCGCCAGATCCTCGGCGTCAGGGGAAAGGGCCGGGTTCGTGAGGTCTGTCTCAGCGGTCGCCGAAGTCACCCCGCGATCGTAGGCTGCGTGCCTGTGGCACGGTGCCCGGAGCCCACCCGTCGCCATGTGATGGACTTTCGACGTGGTCGACGACGGCAAGGGTCGGGTCGTGCTGGTCGGCGCGCCGCTCGGCAACACCGGCGACGCGTCGGCCCGGCTCCGCGAGATCCTCACCTCCGCCGATGTGGTGGCGGCCGAGGACACCCGGCGGCTCGCCCGGCTGGCCCGCGATCTCGACATCACGATCCGCGGCCGCGTGGTGTCGTACTTCGAGGGCAACGAGGAACGCCGTACACCGGATCTGGTCGACGCGTTGCGCGCCGGCGCGGTCGTGGCCGTGGTCACCGACGGCGGCATGCCGAGCGTCTCCGACCCCGGCTACCGTCTGGTCCGCGCGGCCCTCGACGCGGGCTTCGCGGTCACCGCCGCGCCCGGGCCCAGCGCGGTGACCACCGCGCTGGCCGTGTCCGGTCTGCCCAGCGACCGGTTCGTCTTCGAGGGCTTCCTGCCGCGCTCCGGGTCGGCCCGCCGGGCGCGGCTCAAGGAGCTCGCCGCCGAGCCGCGGACGATGGTGTTCTTCGAGGCGCCGCACCGCATCGCCGACGCGCTGGCCGACCTGGCCGTGGCGTTCGGCGCCGACCGCGCCGCCGCGGTATGCCGCGAGCTGACCAAGACGTACGAGGAGATCCGTCGCGGCCCGCTCGCCGAGCTGGCCGACTGGGCCGCCGAGCGGGAGCCACGCGGCGAGATCACCGTGGTGGTTGCCGGGGCGGCCGCCGCGCCCGGCGAGCGGCCCCCGGACGAGGAGTTGCGCGCGGCCGTCGCGCGGCGCGAGGCCGACGGCGACTCACGGCGCGACGCCATCACGGCGGTGGCGCGGGAGTACGGCCTGCGGAAGCGCGACGTGTACGCGCTGGTGCACGCCAGCTAGTACGTCGCGAAGAGGAAGCCCGCCAGCAGCAGCAACGGTGCCGCCACGCACATCAGCAGCGCGCCGCGCCGCGCCCGCAGCGTCTCCAGCTGCCGGGTCCCGGTCAGCACCGCGATGGCGAACCCGCAGATCAGCACCAGCGCGAACCCGAGCACCCAGCGCAGGTGCACCAGCGGAGCGGCCGTCCCCACGTACGCCTGCCGGCTGTTGGGGTTGACCATCCATGCCGCGCCGGTCGATTCGGGGTCGCGGTGTGCCGCGTCGACGCCGAGCAGCGTCACCGTCCGGACCCGGTAGCTGCCGTCCGCCGCGGCGAACGAGCCCGTGCAGCGCTGCACGATGCCCGAGCCGGAACACCGCGCCACCGTGGCGACGCCCGGGTCGCCGTGCCCCACGGCCAGCCAGAAGGGCTCGGCGCTCACCCAGGAGAAGAACGCCGTGACGAGCCCGAACGTGATCAAAGCGATCAGCCCGGGGCCCGCGCGGTGCGGTGCGCGCGGCTTCCGGCGCGGCGGTTGCCCGCGCCGGCCGTCCGCGGGCGCGGTAGCGAGCTTGGTGCGTGCCTCGGCGGTCGGCCGCGCGCCGCCCGGCGCGGTGGTTGCGGCACCGAGCTGGGTGCGTACCTCGGCGGCGGGCCACGCGCCGCCCGGCGCGGTGGTCGCGGCACCGAGCTGGGTCGGTGCCTCGGCGGCGGGCCGCGCGCCGCCCGGCGCGGTGGTCGCGGCACCGAGCCGGGTCGGTGCCTCGGCGGCGGGCCACGCGCCGCCCGCCGCGGACGCCGGCGCGGTAGGCGCGGTAGGCGCGGTAGCGACCTTGGTGGATGCCTCGGCGGCCGGCCCCGCGGCCGCCGGCGCGGTAGGCGCGGGCGGGCGGCGCGGGTGCCGCTCTCCTCCGGCGGCCTCCGCCGGCGTCCCGGCCTGTTCGGCGTCGCCGTCGCCCCGCCACCACGCCGCGTCGGGGTCGAACGACCACGGGTTGCCTTCGGTGCGAGGCGTCTCCCCTGGCTGCGGCGCGTTTCGGGTCACGGCGTCCATTGGACTACGCGATCGGGCGATGATCACGTCAGTGATGGGGCGTGTCGGGATAAATGCCGCCGACCGCAATCCCGTCGCGGTCGCCGTCCGGCGGTCACTACGCTTGGCAGCCATGAGTCACGTTCTCGCCGCGGTCGCCTGGCCCTACGCCAACGGCCCGCGCCACATCGGCCATGTCTCCGGCTTCGGGGTGCCCTCCGACGTGTTCAGCCGGTACATGCGGATGGCCGGCCACGACGTGCTCATGGTTTCCGGGACCGACGAGCACGGTACGCCGATCCAGGTGCAGGCCGACGCGGACGGTGTCACGCCGCGCGAGCTCGCCGACCGCTACAACCGGGTGATCGTCGAGGACCTGTGTGGCCTCGGCCTGTCGTACGACCTGTTCACCCGGACCACGACGCGCAACCACTACGCGGTGACGCAGGAGCTGTTCTCGGGGCTCTACGAGAACGGCTACATCATCAAGAAGACGACGCTGGGCGCCATCTCGCCGTCCACCGGCCGCACGTTGCCCGACCGCTACATCGAGGGCACGTGCCCGATCTGCGGGTATGACAGCGCGCGCGGTGACCAGTGCGACAACTGCGGCAACCAGCTCGACCCCGAGCAGCTGATCAACCCGCGATCGCGGATCAACGGCGAGACGCCGGAGTTCGTCGAGACCGAGCACTTCTTTCTTGATCTGCCGGCATTCGCGTCGTCCCTGGCGAAGTGGCTGGACACCCGCGAGGGCTGGCGGCCCAACGTGCTCAAGTTCTCCCGCAACCTGCTGGACGACCTGCAGCCCCGGGCCATCACGCGCGACCTCGACTGGGGCGTACCGATCCCGCTGGACGGCTGGCGCGACCGCCCCGACAAGCGCATCTATGTGTGGTTCGACGCGGTGATCGGCTACCTGTCCGCGTCCATCGAGTGGGCGCGGCGCTCCGGCGACCCGGAGGCGTGGCGGCGGTGGTGGTCGGCGGACGGCGACGGCAAGGACGCGGTCGGCTACTACTTCATGGGCAAGGACAACATCGTCTTCCACTCGGTGATCTGGCCGGCGCTGCTGCTCGGCTACTCCGGCGAGGGCGACAAGGGCGGCGAGCCCGGCGAGCTGGGCCGGCTGAACCTGCCGACCGAGGTGGTCTCGAGCGAGTACCTGACCATGGAGGGTCGCAAGTTCTCGTCGTCGCGCCGGGTCGTCATCTACGTGCGCGACTTCCTCGAGCGCTACGACGCCGACGCGCTGCGGTACTTCATCGCGGCCGCCGGGCCGGAGAGCAACGACACCGACTTCACCTGGGCCGAGTTCGTCCGGCGCAACAACGACGAGCTGGTCGCGGGCTGGGGCAACCTGGTCAACCGCTCGATCTCGATAGCGGCGAAGAACTTCGGCGAGATCCCGCCGGCGGGCGACCTGACCGACGAGGACCGGGCGTTGCTGGAGGTGGCCAGGGCCGGCTTCGGGACGGTCGGCGACCTGATCGCCAAGCACCGGCAGAAGGCCGCGATCGGCGAAGCCATGAAGGTGGTCGCGGAGGCGAACAAGTACCTGTCCGAGCAGGCGCCGTGGAAGCTCAAGGACGACGAGTCCAGGCCGCGGATGGGTACGATCCTGCACGTCGCGCTGCAGGTGGTCAGCGACGCGAACACGCTGCTGACGCCGTTCCTGCCGCACTCGGCACAGAAGGTGTACGAGCTACTCGGCGGGACCGGTGTGCACTCCACGATGCCGTCCATCGTGGAGGTCGACGACCTGGACGGCGGTCCGTCGTACCCGGTGCTGACCGGGGACTACACGGGCGGCGCGAAGTGGGAGTCGGTCCCGCTGGTGGCGGGTACGCCGCTGGCCGCCCCGAAACCGGTGTTCCGCAAGCTCGATCCGTCGGTGGTCGACGAGGAGCTGGCCCGTCTCGAAGCGGCGGCCTAAAGCTCGTACGGGATGTCGGTGATGTGGTGGTCGACCAGCTCTGTCAGCGGGGCCCAGGCCTCGTAGACGCCACGCTCGTAGCAGCGCGCCCCGGTGGCGGCCATCGCGTCACCGTCCGGCCGGATCACCCGCAGCCGCGCCCAGCGATCGTCGCGCTGCAGCACCCAGCACGGCACCTGGCGCCAGATGGCCCGCTCGGCGCGCCGGCTCAGTGTCTCGACCGGGTAGCGGGCCGCGCGGGTCAGGGCCCGTACCCGGAACTCTTCGGGCGGGTCGGCGAGGGCCTCGTACTCGTGCTGGTTGATCCGACCGACGAGCCGGGACGTCCGGGCGTCCGTGCAGGGCAGGAACTCGCGTTCCGGGGAGATGCCGGGCAGCCCTTCGAGCAGGTGGCGCCAGCGCGGTCCGGCCAGCCGCAGCCAGGCATGCTGCTCCGGCTGGTACGCGTACAGCACGATCTCCTCGCCCTCGGGCGAGTACGCGAGCAGTTGGGCGTTGGCCGGCATCGGCAGGTCGGCGAACCCCGCGGTGATGAACTCGGGGATGAGGTCGTCGGTGCTGGGCGTGAAACCCGTGCCGAGCACGAGCGAACCCACCCGAAGGTGGCCGGGGAGCACGGCGATGCCGGGCTGCCACGGGGCGCTGGGGATCTCGTAGTCGAGCGGATCGACGGCGCGCCAGCGCAGCGCGTACGACACCTCGACGTCGGTCGCACCGTCGGTACGCAGCAGCGCGAGATCCTCGGGACGCCGGATGTGCGCGATGTCGCAGGAGCGGTAGCAGAAGCCGTACGGCGACCAGCCGCCGAGATGCCCCGCGACCTGTGCGGCCGACAAGATCTTCACCATGCGGGTGCCGCGGCGCACGGCGGCGGTGGCCCGGATCCCGCGCAGCATCGGGTCGTCCCGGTGCGCCGCGGACTGGCTCATCCGCTGCACCTCGTCCCATCCGAAGCCGCGCAGCAGGGGCGCCATCAGCGGGGGCTCGAGCGGGTCGGTGCCGAGCGAGTTGTCCTCACCGGTCACGGTCACCGCGGCAACCTATTCCGTGACGATGGATATCAGATGAACGAACGGTTACCGCGGCGCTCGAAGTGCAGAAGGTCTCACCGAAGCGAGGTAGAGCGGCGATGAGCAGCGAGAGTCAAGCACCCTCGGAAACCCGCAAGCAGCGCGCCGCCCGCCGGGCCGGCGAGTTCCCGCCCGCGCCCGAGCCGCTGACCGTGCCGGTCATCGACAGCCATACCCACCTCGACATCACCATCGGGGAGGCCGGCGTGCCCGGCGGGGGCGGCGCCGACCCGGTGGAGGCGCTGATCACCGCGGCCGCGAAGGTGGGCGTCGACCGGCTCCTGCAGGTGGGCGTGGACGTGGCGTCGTCGCGGTGGAGTGCGGAGTTGGCCGCACGGCACGAGTCCGTACTGGCCGCCGTGGCGGTGCACCCCAACGAGGCACCCCGGCTCGCCGACCTCGACGGCGCGCTGCGGGACATCGAGGCGCTGGCCGCCACGCCGCAGGTGCGCGGGATCGGCGAGACCGGGCTGGACACGTTCCGGACCGGCGCCGACGGCCGGGCCGCCCAGGAGACCAGTTTCCGGGCGCACATCGCGATCGCCAAGCGGTACCGCAAAGCGCTGATCATCCACGACCGGGACGCGCATCGGCACGTGCTGGACATCCTGGACGCCGAAGGCGCCCCGGACACCGTGATCATGCACTGCTTCTCGGGCGACGCGGAGTTCGCCGCCGAGTGCGTGCGCCGCGGGTATCTGCTCAGCTTCGCGGGCACGGTCACGTTCACCAGCGCCGGCAGCCTGCGCGAGGCAGCCGCCATCACGCCGCTGGAGCAGATCCTGGTGGAGACGGACGCGCCGTACCTGACTCCGATGCCGTACCGGGGACGGCCCAACGCGTCGTACCTGCTCCCGCTGACCGTGCGGGCGCTGGCCGCGACGGTCGGCACGGACCTGGACACGCTGTGCGCCGCGATCTCGGCCAACGGCGAACGCGTGCTGGGGCCCTGGCGCTAGTCCGGCACCACCCAGGCGGCGCAGTGCAACTGCTCGCCAAGCTTCTCGATGGTGGCGGCGAAGGCCGCCGGCGCCGCGTTGAGCGGTCCGCGCGAGACGAAGCGAACCGCCCAGCGCTGGCCCGGTGCGACGTTGAAGATCTGGTGGATCACCCGCGCACCGCGCGGATCGGGCTGTACGGAGGTCACGCCGCGATACCACCATTCGCCCTGCTGCGCGACCGAGCGCGCGGTGCGGTCGACGGTCACCGTGATCCGGCTGCCGTTCTCGGTCACCACGAGCTCGTCGCCCTCGTCAGACTCGATCGTCCCGGTCGGCGCCAACGGCGACCGACCGCCGGGCCGGACGTCGAGCAGGACCTCCGCCACCGCGTCCGGCGCGGCCTCGACCACGCCGCGTAGCTCCAGCAACTCTGTCATGGCCTCCGTTCTACCGCGTCGGGACCGGCCGTAGGCTGTGCCCCCATGGCCGATGGACTTCTCGGCCCGGCGGAGATCCGGGAGCTGGCCGCGCGCCTCGGCGTGGCGCCGACGAAGAAACTCGGCCAGAACTTCGTGCACGACCCCAACACGGTGCGCCGGATCGTGGCGGCGGCCGGGCTGACCCCGGACGACGTGGTCCTCGAGGTCGGTCCCGGGCTGGGCTCGCTGACCCTGGGCCTGGTGGGCACGGCCGCGCACGTCCATGCCGTGGAGATCGACGCGACGCTGGCCGCGGCGTTGCCGTCGACCGTCGCGTCGGATCGGCTCACCGTGCACCACGCGGACGCCCTGCGGGTCACCGCGACCGACTTCCAGCCGGCACCGACGATGCTGGTCGCGAACCTGCCCTACAACGTGGCCGTGCCTGTCGTGCTGCACCTGCTGGCGGAACTTCCCACGCTGCGTGGTGGCCTGGTCATGGTGCAGAAGGAGGTTGCCGACCGGCTGGTCGCGGTGCCCGGCTCGAAGATCTACGGAGTCCCCTCGGTGAAGCTGGCGTGGTATGCGGACGCGCGCGCGGCCGGTCGCGTACCCCCGGCCGTGTTCTGGCCCGTGCCCAACGTGGACTCCGGGTTGGTGGCGTTCACGCGGCATGCCGGCGCGCGGGACGTGCCGCGGGCGGCCGTCTTCGCGGTGGTGGACGCGGCCTTCGCGCAGCGCCGGAAGACGCTGCGGGCCGCGCTCGCCGGCTGGGCCGGCGGCCCGGACCGCGCCGAGAAGATCCTGTCCGCGGCCGGGATAGACCCCCGGGCCCGCGGCGAGTCGCTGTCCGTCGCGCAGTTCGCCGCGATCGCGGCTGCGGCAATTCAAGCTGGGTACGGCGGTAAGCTCAGCCAGTCCGGCAGGCGGCGCGAGGAGGTGGACTCATGACGGAAGAGCCGACCGGTCACGTCATGTGGACCGGGCCGTTCGACATCCGGTCGCCGCTCCGGGACGTCACTCCGTGACGGAAGCCTGGGGGCCGGACGACGGCGTTCGTCGCGCCACCGGACCCGTGCGGGTGCGCGTGCCCGCGAAGATCAACCTGCACCTTGGCGTGGGCCCCATGCGCCCCGACGGCTTCCACGAGCTGAACACCGTGTACCACGCGATCAGCCTCTTCGACGAGCTGCGTGCCAGCCACGGCGACACCCTGACGCTCACCATGGAGGGCGAGGGCGCCGGGGAGCTCGCGCTCGACGGGACCAACCTGGTCATCCGGGCCGCCCGCGCCCTGGCCGCGCACGCCCGGGTTCCCGCTCTCGCCCGGTTGCACCTGCGCAAGTCCATCCCGCTGGCCGGCGGCCTGGCCGGAGGCAGCGCGGACGCGGCTGCCGCGCTGCTTGCCTGCGACGCCCTCTGGGGCACCGGCGTGCCCCGCGACGAGCTCGCCGAGATCGGCGCCGAACTCGGCTCCGATGTGCCGTTCCTGCTGCACGGCGGCACCGCGCTGGGCACCGGTCGCGGCGAGGCGGTCAGCCCGATCCTGGCCCGACCGACCACGTGGCACTGGGTCGTGGCGATCGCGGACGGCGGCCTCGCCACTCCCGACGTCTACCGCGAGCTGGACCGGCTGCGCGCGGGCCAGTGGCCGCCGACCGCGCTGGACCGCCCCGACTCCCTGATGGCGGCGCTGCGCCAGCGCGACCCGGAGGTGTTGGGCGCGGCGCTCGGCAACGACCTGCAGGCCGCCGCGCTCGCGCTGCGGCCCGGGCTGGCCGACGTGCTCAAGGCCGGGTACGACGCGGGCGCCGTCGCCGGCATCGTCTCGGGCTCCGGCCCGACCTGCGTCTTCCTGGCCGAGGACGGCGCGCACGCCGAGGCCGTGGCGGCCGGCTTGGCGGACGCGGGCGTGTGCCGGCAGGCGCGCACCGCGCACGGGCCGATGCCCGGTGCCCGGGTAGCCTAGACGGATCGTGGCCAACATCGTCAATCTCGACCGGGTCAGCAAGGGCTACGGCACCGCCGGTCAGCTGCTCACCGACGTGTCGCTCGGGCTCGACGACGACACCCGCGTCGGGATCGTCGGTCTCAACGGCGCCGGCAAGTCCACCCTCCTGCGGATGCTCGCGAAATCGGAGGAGCCCGACGCCGGTCGCGTCACCCACCGCCGCGGCCTGCGGGTGGCCGCGCTGCCGCAGACCCTCACCCTGGCGCCGTCCGCCACGGTCCGCGACGTCGTCCTGGGCACCGCGTGGCTGCCCGAGGGGATGGGCGCCGAGCACGAGTGGGCGGGCGACGCCGGAGTCCGCGCCATCCTCAACGGTCTCGGGATGGGTTACCTGGGCCTGGAGACTCCGGTCGGGCCGATGTCGGGCGGCGAGCGCCGCCGGGTCGCGCTGGCCGCGCTCCTGGTCCGCGACTCGGACCTGCTCATCCTCGACGAGCCCACCAACCACCTCGATGTCGCCGGCGTCGACTGGCTGGCCCGCCACCTGCTCGCCCGCCGGGGCGCGCTCGTCGTCGTCACCCACGACCGGTGGTTCCTCGACGCAGTCTGCACCGCGACCTGGGAGGTCGTGGACGAGGACGTGTACGCGTACGAGGGCGGCTACGCGGCGTGGACGCTCGCCCGGGCCGAGCGGCAACGGGTGGCCGCCGCGGCCGAGGCGCGCCGGCAGAACCTGCTCCGCAAGGAGATCGCCTGGCTGCGCCGCGGCCCGCCGGCCCGGACGTCGAAGCCGCAGTTCCGGATCGACGCGGCGAACGCTCTGATCGCCGACGTGCCGCCGGTACGCGACACGGTGAGCCTGCGACGCCTGGCCACGTCGCGGCTCGGCAAGCAGGTCTACGACCTCGAGGGCGTAACGCTGAAGGCCGGCCCGAAGACGGTCGTCGACGGGCTGACCTGGCAGGTCGGGCCGGGCGACCGGATCGCCATCCTAGGCGCGAACGGAGCCGGCAAGACCACGCTACTGCGCCTGCTGGCGGGCATCACCACGCCGGACGGCGGGCGCCTGGTCACCGGCTCGACCGTGCGGCCGGCGTTTCTGTCGCAGGAGCTCGCCGAGCTGCCCGAGCAGCTGCGGCTGCTCGAGGCCGTGGAGGAGATCGCCAAGCGGGTCAGGCTGGGCGACCGGGAGCTGTCCGCGGCGCAGCTGGCCGAGGTGTTCGGCTTCACCGACAAGCGCATCTGGACGCCGGTCAGCGACCTTTCCGGCGGCGAGCGGCGGCGCCTGCAGCTGCTGCGGCTCCTCGCCACCGAGCCGAACGTACTGCTGCTCGACGAGCCCACCAACGACCTGGACACCGACACGCTGGCCTCGCTGGAGGACCTGCTCGACTCCTGGCCGGGCACGATGATCGTCGCCAGTCACGACCGCTACCTGGTGGAACGCGTGACCGATACGGCGTACGGGATGTTCGGCGACGGCCGGCTCGTGCATCTGCCGGGCGGGGTGGAGGAGTATCTGGCGCGAGCCGCGGCCCCGGCCTTGCCGGCTGCCGCCATGCCCGCGCCGCCGTCCCGCGACGACGGCATGTCGGCGGCCGAGCTGCGTTCGGCCCGCAAGGATCTGGCGCGCCTCGAACGCCAGCTTGCCAAGCTCGAGGAACGGATCGTCGCGCTGAACGAGAGCCTGGCCGAGCACGGCAGCGACTACGACAAGATCATGGAGCTGGACGCCCGGCTCAAGGCCGCGCAGACGGAGCGGGCCCAGGTCGAGGAGGCCTGGCTCGAGCTGGCCGAACGGGTGCCGGAGGCCTGATCCGGGGGTGCCACCGCGCCGGCTCTGGCGATACGCGAGAATCGGCACGACAGCCTGGCGCGACCGACGTTGGAGACGGACACGATGGCGCATTATCCGGTCAACCACCCGTTGCGGCCGCTCTACCGCGCCCTCAGCGGCCTCGTGGGGATCTATCTGATCATTTTCGGGATCGTCGGCCTGGTCGTCACGTCCGGCGACGGACTCTTCGGCAGGGCCGGACATCGCGTCCTGGGTCAGGGCGCGAATCTGTTCTGGTCGATCGTCTGCCTGATCCTCGGTGCGATCGTGCTGGTGACGACGCTGCTGGGCCGCAACCTCATCACGGAGACCGACAGGTACGTCGGCTGGGGCATGCTCGTGGTGGGCACCTACGGTCTCGCGACCGCGCGTACGGACGCGAACGTGCTCGACTTCAGCATCGCCACGGTGGTCGTCACCTACCTTCTGGGCCTCGTGCTGATCATGGCAGGGCTCTACGGCAAGGTCGGCACCGAGGAGGAAAGCCGCGCCGAGCAGGAGGCGGCGCACAGCCCGCGCTGACCGCCTCAGCGGGTCTTGCGAGTCAGCAGCGTCGGTTTCGCCTCGAGGTGGGACAGCCCGTTCCAGGCCAGGTTGACCAGGTGGGCGGCCACCATCTCCTTCTTCGGCTTGCGCACCTCGCGCCACCATTGGCCGACGAGCGCGACCATGCCGACCAGCGCCTGGGAGTACAGTTCGGCGAATTTCGGGTCGAGCCCGCGGTTCTTGAACTCGTCGCCGAGGATGTGCTCGACCTGGTGGGCGACGTCGTTCATCACGCTGGAGAAGTTGCCGGCCGGCGACAGCACGGGTGACTCGCGGACGAGGACCCGGAAGCCGTGCGGCTCCTCCTCGATGTAGTCGAGCAGCGCCAGCGCCGCCTGTTCCAGGAGCTCGCGGGGGTGCCCGGCGGTGAGGGCAGCGGCGATGCGGTCGAGCAGAGCCCGCACCTCGCGGTCCACCACGACCGCGTACAGGCCCTCCTTGCCGCCGAAGTGTTCGTACACCACCGGCTTGGAGACTTTGGCGCGGGCCGCCACCTCCTCCACGCTGGTGGCGTCGAAGCCGCGCTCGGCGAACAGCTGCCGCCCGATGGTGATCAGCTGCTCGCGGCGCTGCGCGGCGGACATGCGCACACGTGAGCTGGTGGGTGTGCCCGCGGCACGGGTCGACGCGGCCGCGGCCGGGCGTGCCGTCCGGGCACGCCGGCCGCGAGGCTCGGTATGGGACTCGTTTTCCTCGGTCACCCGGCCATCCTGCCAGCCGTCACCGGTTCCCACCGTCCCCGCGGGGCCGGTGACGGGCGCATTCACCGCGGCGACGTCGCTTTGACCATCTTCGCGGCGAGCCGCTCGGGCCGCGGCCACCTGACGTCGGAGGCGGCGCCGATCTTCTCGAACAGCCAGATCACCCGGGCCGAAATGTCGATCTGTCCGCGAAGGACGCCGTGCCGGGCGCAGGTCGGGTCGGCGTGGTGCAGGTTGTGCCAGCTCTCCCCGAACGACAGGAGCGCGAGTGGCCAGAAGTTGGACGCCTTGTCGCCGTCGCGTACCTCGAACGGCCGCTCGCCGTACACGTGGCAGACCGAGTTGATCGACCAGGTGATGTGGTGCAGCAGGCCGATGCGGATGATGCCGGCCCAGAAGAAGGCGGTGACCGCGCCCTGCCAGGACCACGTGATGAGGCCGCCGGCGAGGGCGGGACCGAGCGTGGAGACGGCGACCCAGAGCGGGAACAGCTGGCCGACGCGGCGGATGTCCTTGTCGGCGAGCAGGTCGGGCGCGAACCGGGCCCGGTTGGACAGCTCGCGGCTGAACATCCAGCCCAGATGGGCGAAGAACAGGCCCTTGGCGAGCGCCCAGTAGCCGGTGCCGAACCGCCACGGCGAGTGCGGGTCACCCTCCTGGTCGCTGAACGCGTGGTGCCGGCGGTGGTCGGCGACCCATTGGACGATGTCGCCCTCGACGGCCAGCGAGCCGGCCACCGCGAGCGTGACGCGCAGCCAGCGTTTCGCCTTGAACGAGCCGTGCGTGAAGTAGCGGTGGAAGCCGACGGTGATGCCGAGGCCGGACACCACGTAGAAGACCGCGGCGATGGCGATGTCCGTCCAGCTGAGCCAGCCGCCCCAGGCCACCGGTACGGCAACCAGGACGGCCAGGAACGGCACGATCACGAACGCGTACAGCGCCACCAGGATGCCCCGCGGCTGCGGGCCCTCGGTCAGCGGCTTCGGGCCGGTCTTCGGTGTCGGTTCGATGAGAACGGTAGTCATGGCACCTCACAGGGGACGAGATTCGGGCGGAGGCGGAGCGATGATCAACAACTTACGCTTACGTCACCGTAACCTACGCGACCGTAGCTTCGCCACCGCTGGCCGCCATTGGTCTTTGCGTCACGAAAGAAACGCCGTCCGTGACGGTGATTCCGGTAGTCGCGCGCCGGAACGGGACGGGGTCGGCGGGAAAATCTCCACGTTTTCAATCGACAAGGTGTAACCGCGCTGTAATCAGTGCCCGATAACTTCTCTAGCCGAACGGGATAGATGTATTGACATTCATCGAAATTTAATAGTTGATGCGCGACCCCCATTCCCCCGTGCCCCACCCACGAAGCGGGAGTCCGATGCGTTCTGCCCAGAACCCGAATCGCCTGATCATCGCCGTCACCGGCGGGTCAGGCCTGGAGCCCAGCCCGCATGCCGCCACCGCGGCCGCGCGGGCCGGCGCTGTGCCCATCGTCGACCTCGGCGCCGGCGACGCGTGGTCCCTGCGCGTGCTGGCGCAGGCCGCCGCGCGTGTGACCGGCGGCTTCGGCGTGCGCGTCGGCGCCGGCTGCGCCGCCACCCCGGCGGATCTCCGCCCGCACGCCGTCGACCTGGTCGTGCTGACCGCCGACGCGCCCTGGCCGGCCGCCGACCTGACCGCGAAGTACGAAGTGATCGTCGAGGTCACCAGCCTGGCCGAGGCACGGGCCGCCGAGGCCGCCGGAGTGCACGGGCTGATCGCGCGCGGCATGGAGTCGGGCGGCCGGGTCAGCGAGCTGAGCGCTTTCGTCCTCATGCAACAGCTAGTGACCGAAGTGGATCTTCCGGTTTGGGTGGCCGGCGGCATCGGCCCGCGGACAGCGGCGGCCTCGGTCGTCGGCGGGGCGGCGGGCGTGCTGCTCGACACCCAACTCGCGCTCCTGCCGGAGTCCACATTGCCCGATGATGTCGCGGCTCTGCTCCGTCGGATGGACGGCACCGAGGTGGTGCCCGAGGGCGAGCGCCGGGGCCTGCGCCGCGGCGAGACGCTGCTGCCGGTCGGCCAGGACGGCTGGCTCGCCCGCGAGTTCGCCGGCCGTTGGGCCGATACCGCCGCGGCGGTGCGCGGCATCCGGCAGTCCATCATGGATGCGATCGAGCACGGCGACGCGGGCGAGGTCCTCAAGCCCGGCGCACCGCTGGCGCGTGCGCTCGGCGTGTCGCTGCCCGTGGCGCAGGGACCGATGACCCGGGTCAGCGACGAGGCCGGCTTCGCCGCCGCCGTGGCCGACGCGGGGGCCCTGCCGTTCCTCGCGCTCGCCCTGGCGAACGCCGAGCAGTCCCGCCGGATGCTGACCGAGGCGCAGACCGCGCTCGGCGACCGGCCCTGGGGTGTCGGCGTGCTGGGTTTCGCGCCCGAGGCGCTGCGGGCCGCGCAGATCGAGATCATCCGCGAGATCAAGCCGCAGGTGGCGATCATCGCGGGCGGCCGGCCAGCCCAGGCCAAGGGTCTGGAGGCGGAGGGGATCAGCTCGTTCCTGCATGTGCCGTCGCCGGGCCTGCTGCGCCAGTTCCTGCAGGCCGGCTCGCGCAAGTTCATCTTCGAGGGCGCCGAGTGCGGTGGCCATGTCGGCCCGCGCGCCAGCTTCCCGCTCTGGGAGGCGCAGCTCGCGGTGCTCGAGGAGTTCCTCGACGGCAAGTCCGACGGCGTCGCCGCCGAGCTGCAGATCTTCTTCGCCGGCGGGATCCACGACGAGCGGTCCGCCGCGATGGTCGCCGCGATGGCGGGCCCGCTCACCCGCCGCGGCGCGAAGGTCGGCGTGCTGATGGGCACGGCATATCTGTTCACCGCGGAGGCGGTCACGCACGGCGCGATCCAGCCGCTGTTCCAGCAGCAGGCCATCGACGCCACCCGGACCGCGCTGCTCGAGACCGCGCCCGGCCACGCCACCCGGTGCCTGGAGTCGAACTTCGTCGACGACTTCCACCAGCTCCGCGAGTCGCTCGAGGACGCGGGTGTGGAGAACCGGGTGGTCTGGGAGCAGCTTGAACAGCTCAATGTCGGGCGGTTGCGGATCGCCAGCAAGGGCCTGCGCCGCGACGGCGACGCGCTCGTCGGCGTGGACGACGACGCGCAGGCCGCCGAGGGGCTCTTCATGGCCGGCCAGGTCGCCGTGCTGCGGCACTCCGCCACCACCGTCGCCGACCTGCACGCACAGGTCAGCAGCGAGGCCGCCGCGCTGCACGCCGAACGGGTCGCTGCCCTCCGCGCCGGCCTCCGCCTCAGCGACCCGAAGGCGCAGCCGGCCCCGGCGCCGCTGGACATAGCCATCGTGGGCATGGCCTGTGTGTTTCCGGGCTCGGCCGACCTCGCCGCATACTGGCAGACCATCCTCGGCGGCGCCGATGCGATCACCGAGGTGCCGCCGCAGCGGTGGGACGTGGACACCTACTACGCGCCGCAGGTCGGGCCTGGCGAGACGGGCCGGTATTCGGTCTCCCGGTGGGGCGGATTCATCGACCCGGTTCCGTTCGACGCCATCAAGTACGGCATCCCGCCGACGGCGCTGGCCACCATCGACCCGACCCAGCTGCTCGCCCTGGAGATCTCCGCCCGCGCGCTGGTGGACGCGGGCTACCCGTACGACGCGGGTGTCGATCACTCCCGCACCGGCGTCGTCTTCGGCTCCGAAGAGGGCAGCGACCTGAGCCACGCGATCAACCTGCGGACACTTCTGCCGGCCTACTTCGGCGAGGTGCCGGCCGGTCTGATCGACGAGCTGCCGGAGATCACCGAGGACACCTTCCCAGGTGTGTTGGCCAACGTGACCGCCGGCCGGGTCGCCAACCGCCTCGACCTCGGCGGCCCCAACTTCACGGTCGACGCCGCGTGCGCATCGTCACTAGCCGCGCTCGACTCCGCCTGCAAGGAGCTGACCACCGGGGCCAGCGACATGATGATCTGCGGCGGCGCAGACCTGCACAACGGCATCAACGACTACATCATGTTCACCTCGGCGCACGCGTTGTCCCCGACGGGCCGCTGCCGCACATTCGACAGCACCGGGGACGGCATCGCGCTCGGGGAGGGCGTCGCGGCCATCGTGCTGAAGCGCCTGAGCGACGCCGAACGCGACGGCGATCGGGTGTACGCGGTGATCAAGGGCGTGGGCGGCGCCAGCGACGGGCGTGCGCTGGGCCTGACCGCTCCGCGCGCCGACGGGCAGCGCCGAGCCCTCGACCGCGCCTATTCCGTCGCAGGCGTCTCGCCCGCGCAGGTCGGCCTCGTCGAGGCGCACGGCACGGGCACGGTCGTCGGCGACCGCACCGAGCTGGAGACCCTGACCAAGCTCTTCACCGAGTCGGGTGCCACGCCGGGCAACACGGTGCTCGGGTCGGTGAAGTCGCAGATCGGTCACACCAAATGCGCCTCCGGTATGGCCGGGGTGATCAAGGCCGCGCTGGCCCTGCACACCGGGGTCAAGCCGCCGACGCTGCACCTGAGCAGGCCCAATCCCGCGTGGAGCCCGGAACGCAGCCCGTTCGCGTTCCATACCGAGCCCAGCCCCTGGGCGCTGCCGCCCGAGGAGAGGCTGGCCGGTGTCAGTGCGTTCGGTTTCGGCGGCACCAACTTCCACGTGGTGATGGGCGCACACGCGCCGACCGCCGACCCGCAGCACGCGCGCCACGAGTGGCCCGCCGAGCTGTTCCTCTTCCGGGGCGCCGACCGGGTCGCCGCCCGCCGCGCGGTCAGCAAACTGCTCGACAACGTCGTCGCCAACCCCGGGGCCCGGCTGCGCGACCTGGCCGCCGAGGCCGCCCGCGGCACCGATGAGCGGAGCGGGAAGGTCCGCATCGCCGTCGTCGCGGAAAACGTGCCGAACCTGGTCGACCTGCTGCACCGAGCGCTCGACGGCGACCACGACCCGCGCCTCGGCCTCATCCAGCCCGCCGAGGCGGCCGCGGAGCCCGGCAAGGTCGCGTTCCTGTTCCCCGGGCAGGGCAGCCAGCGTCCGGCTGCCCTGGCCGACTTGTTCGTCACCTTTCCGCAGCTGCATCAGTATTTGCAGTTGGGCCGCGAGTGGGCGCCGTTGCTCTATCCGCCGGCCGCATTCGACGAGGCGACGGACCAGGAGCATCGCGAACGCCTCCGGGACACGCGGGTCGCCCAGCCGGTCCTCGGCATCTGCGGCCTCGCCGTCGATCACCTGCTGCGCGATTTCGGCATCCGGCCCGACATGGTGGGCGGACACAGCTACGGCGAGTTGGTGGCGCTCTGCACTGCCGGCGCGTTCGATCCGGCCACCCTGCTCGAGCTGAGCCGGGAGCGGGCCGAGGCTATCGTCGCCGCCGCGGGCGACGATCCGGGCACGATGGCGGCGGTCAGCGGCACCCCCGAGCGGATCACCGAGGTTCTGACCGCGGCCGGCCTCACCGACGAGGTGACGCTCGCCAACCACAACGCGCCCACCCAGGTCGTCATATCCGGGCCGACCGAGGTCATCGGCCGGGCCGTCACCGCCTTGAGCGAGGGCGGGCTGCGGGCCCGGCACATCCCGGTCGCCTGCGCCTTCCACAGCCCGGTCGTGGCCGGCGCTACCGAGTCGTTCGCCGTGACCCTCGCCGGCCGAGAGGTGTCCCGGCCGGCGATGCAGGCCTGGTCCAACCACACCGCGCAGCCCTATCCGATGACGGCCGAGGACGTGCGCGCCGGGCTGGCCGCGCAGATCGGTGCGCCGGTGCGCTTCCTGGAGCAGATCGAAGCCATGTACGAGGCGGGCGCCCGCGTGTTCGTGGAAGCGGGCCCGGGCCGCGTGCTCAGCGGCCTGGTGGACGCGGTGCTCGGCGACCGGCCGCACGTGACGGTGGCTCCGGACGGTCGCTCCGGTGACGGCCTGCGCGGCCTGCTCGTCGCCGCTGCCGAGCTTGCCTGCGCCGGCGTGCCGGTCAACACAGGATGGCTCTTCCGCGGCCGCGACGTGGCGGGTGTAGCCGCCGCCCCGCGCAATGACCGTCCCGTCTGGACCGTCGACGGCCAGCTCGTACGTGATCGTGACGGTAACCATCTTGCCGGTGGGGTGAACCCGCCCCGACGAATCGAGGTACTTCCGATGTCCGCGTCCGACGGGGCCGCCGCCGGCGGTGGCCACGACACCCGGAGCGAGCTGGTCAGCGACTTCCTCCGGACCAGTCGCGAGCTGATCGCGACCCAGCGCGACGTGCTGCTCGCCTTCCTTGGGGACGGCTCGGGTGGCCGGCTCGTCTGGCAGTCGGATGAAGGCACCGCGGTGCGCTCTCTCGCCCCGCGGCCGCCGGCGATCGAGCGGGCAGCCGTCTCGCCGGTCTCGCCGGCTCCCGCGTCCACCCCGTTCGTCGCGCCGACCGTCGCCGAGACCCAGGCGGTCTTCGAGCCTGCGGTCGCCGTGCCTGCGGTGGTTGATGTGCAGGCTGCGGTGCTGGCGGTGATCAGTGAGCGGACGGGTTATCCGGAGGAGCTGATCGAGCTCGATCTGGATCTGGAGGCCGATCTGAGTGTCGACTCGATCAAGCGGGCTGAGGTGGCCGGTGAGGTCGCCAACCGGTTGGGGTTGTCGGTCGACGGCGCCGAGGGCGAGCTGGAGGAACTGGTCAAGGCCCGTACGGTGCGGTCGATGGTGTCCTGGCTGGACACCCAGGTCAACGGGGCCGGCCAAGAGGTGGTGGATGTCCCTTTCGGAGCTGAGGCCGTGGCGGTGCAGCCGCCGACGGCCGCGGGCATCGCCCCTCAACGCATGATCAGCGGCTGGGCGCCCGCCCCGGTGACTCCTTCGCGGGTCGAGCTTGCCGGTGCGCGGTTCCTCATCACCGGTGGTGCCGTGGCCGCCGCCACGCTTGCCGCCCTCCTGGCCGATGCGGGCGCGTCCGGTGTGGTCGCGGCGGCGGATACCGACCCCGCCGGTTTCGACGGCGTCATCCTGCTCGACGGGCTCACCGGTTCCGACCCGCTGTTGCCGGGAGCCTTCGGCTTCCTCAAGGCGGCGCTAGCGGCCGGCCCGCGCTGGCTGGTCGCCGCCGGCCCGGCAGGCGGCGGCGCGCGTACGGATGGCCTGCCCGGCTTCTTCCGGGCCGTGGCCCGGGAGTATCCGGACGTCGTGGTCCGCTACGTCGAGGTGCGCCCCGACGCAACCGGTGACGAGGTGGCCCGGGCGCTGTTCGGGGAGATCGGTGACGCGACCCCTGCTCCGATCGTGCAGTGGCACGCCGACGGCCGGATGACCGAGCTGCTCACCCCTGCGGGGCTCGGCGCGCTGGCCGACGGTGGCGCCGGGCCGGCCGGGGACGGTGTCAGCGAGGCGCGCGCCATCGGCCTCGACGCCGACTCGGTCGTCGTGCTGATCGGCGGGGCTCGCGGCATCACACCGTGGTTCGCCCGGTCACTGGCCGGCACCGCGCGCTGCCGGCTCGAGCTGGTCGGGCGGACGCCGTTGCCGCAGACCGACGAGGATGCCGAGCTGGCCGCGGCACGCGACAAGGCCGCGCTGCGCTCGACTCTGGCTCGGCGCGGGATGCGTTCGCCAGCCGAGATCGACCGCACCGCGTCGGCCATCCTGGCGGCCCGCGAGGTGGCGGCGACCATCGACGAGCTCACCGAGCTGGGGGCGCAGGTGCGCTACCACGCACTCGATGTGCGCGACGACGAAGCCACGCACCGGCTCGTCAAGCAGATCCATGACGACTTCGGGCGCATTGACGGTCTCGTATACGCTGCCGGCATCATCGAGGACAAGCTGGTCGCGGACAAGGATCCGGCATCGTTCGAGCGGGTTTTCCGCACCAAGGTGGACGGTGCCCGGTCAGTGCTGGACGCCCTCGACGCAGCCGGGTCCACGCCCCGCTTCGTGGTGATGTTCGGCAGCATTGCGGCTGCCTACGGCAATCGTGGGCAGAGCGACTATGCCGCTGCCAACGACGCGCTCGGCACGCTCGCCGCGCGCTGGTCGCGCCACTCCGGCGGCCGCGCGCTCACCGTGCACTGGGGACCGTGGGCGCCGGTCGGCAACCACGGCGGCATGGTGACCGTGGAGCTGACGGCGGAATACGAGCGGCGCGGCATCGGGCTCATCGACCCGGAGGAGGGCGCGCTCAGCCTGCTCCGCGAGCTGGCCTGGGGCGATACCGCAACGAGCTCAGTCGTGCTCACGGCATCGGGCTGGTAACCGGCAGATGGAAACGATCGCGATCGTCGGGATGGCGGCGCTCTTCCCGGGCGCCGCCAACCTGGACCAATACTGGCAGAATCTGGTCGCCGGCCGGGACGCCATCACCGACGTTCCGGAGGATCGCTGGGACGCCGAGTTCTACGATCCCAGCCAGGCACACCGGCCCGACCGGGTCTACTGCCGGCGGGGCGGTTTCGTCGACGAGATCGCCACCTTCGAGCCGCTGAAGTTCGGCATGATGCCGACCTCGATCAGCGACATCGAACCGGATCAGCTGATCGCGCTGGAGGTGGCCGCGGCGGCGATCGCGGACGCCGGCGGCCCCGAGCGGCTGCCCGACGCCGACAGGATCGGGGTCATCCTCGGCCGCGGTGGTGTTCTCAGCCCGGCGCAGTCGCGGTACACCCAGCGCGTACGCATGTCCAACCAGGTCCTCAGCGTGCTGCGTGAGTTGCTCCCGCAGCTCGACGACGAGCAGCTCGAAAAGATCCGCGTGACCTTCGACGAGCGGCTCGGCAAGCATCAGCCGGAGGGCACGATCGGCCTGGTGCCCAACCTCGCGGCCTCCCGCGTCGCCAACCGGCTCAACCTGCGCGGCCCGGCGTACACCATCGACGCGGCCTGTGCCTCCTCGCTGCTTGCCGTCGACCAGGCCGTCGCGGAGCTGGCCGCGGGGCGGCTGGACGCGGTGCTGGCCGGCGGTGTCCACCATGTCCACGACATCAGCTTCTGGTCAGTGTTCAGCCAGCTCAAGGCGCTCTCCCGGCAGGGCGAGATCAGGCCGTTCGATACCACGGCTGACGGTCTGCTCATCGGCGAGGGCACCGGCATGGTGGTGCTCAAACGACTCGCCGACGCCGAGCGCGGCGGTGACCGCGTCTATGCGGTGATCCGGGGCATCGGCACCTCCAGCGACGGCCGCTCCGCCAGCATGTTCAACCCGGCCAGCTCTGGGCAGGTCCTCGCGATCCGCCGGGCGTGGAAAGATGCCGGCCTTGATCCGACCGCCCCGGACGCGCTGGGTCTGATCGAGGCCCACGGGACCGCCACTCCGACAGGTGACGCGGCCGAGCTCGCCACCCTCGCCGAGGTCTTCGGCCCGCCGGACGGGGACGAGCGGATCGTCATCGGTTCGGTGAAGTCGATGATCGGGCACACCATGCCGGCCGCCGGCGTCGCCGGCCTGATCAAGGCCACCCTGGCCGTCCACAACGGAACGCTGCTGCCCACCCTGCACTGCGCCAACCCGCGCGCCGAGATGGCCCGGACCCGCTTCGCGCCGATCGCCGCCGCCCGGCCCTGGGAAAGCGAAGGGCCACGCCGGGCCGGGGTCAACGCGTTCGGCTTCGGCGGCATCAACGCTCACGTGATCATCGAGCAGTACACGCCGCCGGTTCCGGTCTCGGTCACCGAGCCCGACCGGGTCCTCTGGCTCGCCGCCCGCGATCACCAGGCCCTGGCGGCCATGCTGGATCAGGACGCCACCGAGCTGCGCCAACTGCCCAGTCCCACGGGTACCGGGCCGGCCCGCATCGGCATCGTGGACCCGACCGACCAGCGCATCGGCGTCGCTCGCAAGATGGTTTCCCGAGGTCAGCCCTGGCGGGGCGGCCGGGACGTCTGGTTCACCCCGAAACCCCTGCTCGGTCCCGGCGGCGGCAAGCTCGCCTTCGTCTTCCCGGGCCTGGAAGCGGAGTTCGCACCCCGGGTCACCGACGTCGCCACCCATTTCGGGCTGCCCTACCAGGACTGGGTCCCGTCCGACCTGGGCCAGCACGGCACCGGGCTGGTCGAGGTCGGCCGGGTTCTCGATCATGCGTTGCGCGCGATGAACGTCCGGCCGGATGCCGTTGCCGGCCACAGCATCGGCGAGTGGACCGCCGCGGTGGTCACCGGTCAGATGACCACTCAGGGCGTGGAGGCGTTCCTGCGGGTCTTCGACGCCGGCTCGGTGGAGGTCGCAGGCTATGCGTTCGCCGCAATCACCGCGCCCGCGGGCAGCATCATCCCGTTGCTCGCAGACTATCCCGGCGTGCTGCTGTCGCACGACAACGCGCCGACGCAGTGCGTGGTCAACGGGCCCCGGCCGCAGGTGCAGCGGTTCGTCGACCAGCTCCGGGCCGACAAGGTGCTGTGCCAGCTGTTGCCGTTCCGGTCCGCGTTCCACACCCCGGTCTTCGCCGAAGGGCTGCAGGCCATCACCTCTGCCGTCGGCAAGTGGGAGGTGCACCCCACCGAGGTGCCGGTGTGGTCGGGCCTGCTCGCCGCGCCGTTCCCCGCCGATCCGGACGAGGTGAACGAGATCTTCGCCCGGCACATGGTCGAGCCGGTCCGGTTCCGCCAGACCGTGACGGCCATGTACGACGCCGGGATTCGGGTCTTCCTTCAGGTGGGCCCGGGCCAGATGGCCTCGCTCGTCGACGACATCCTGCGCGATCGTGAGCATCTCGCCGTGCCGGTCAACCTGTCGCGCCGGGACGGCCTCAACCAGCTGCGCCGGGTGGCGACCGCCCTCTGGGTGGACGGTGGTGATCCGGACCTCAGCGTGCTCGACCGGCCGGCCGTGGCCCGCTCGGGCAGCAGCGTGGTCGCTCCGGCGGCCCGCCGCGGACCGGCCGTGAAGCTGAACCTGGGCGACCCGCTGGTGAAGCTCGGGCTCGGCGCCGCGGAGTCGCTGGGTGCTCCAGCCGCCCGACCGCCACTCGATGACCATGCCCGCCATCAGGCGCTCACCGCCCTCGACCGGCTCGCCGTGCAGTCGAATGTGGCCGCCGAGCTGGCCGCCCTGCTCACCGAGACCGCCGACCACGCAGCCGCGGTGATCGACGCAGCCGGCCGGCCACGCACCAAGCCGGCGCCCGTCCGCGCCCCGGCGCCTGCCCGCGCCCAGGCACCCGCTCGCGCCCAGGCACCCGTCCATGGCCCGGAGCCTGTGCCCAGGCCGAAGTCGGACGTCCTCCTGACGTCGAGTCTGCCGGTCTCGATGCAGACCATGCCCTACCTGCTCGACCACTGCTTCTTCTTCCAGCCGGAGGACTGGCCGAACGTCGAGGACCGTCGGCCGGTCGTCCCCGCCACCGCGATCGTCCAGTTCATGATGGACTTCGCCCAGCAGGCGGTGCCGGACAAGTGCGTGGTCGGCGTACGGGAGGCGAAATTCAACCGCTGGCTGCTCGCCGTGCCCGCAGTCGAGGTGGACGTCACCGTGCGCCGGATCGAGGCGGACGTCGTCGCTGTCGATCTGGGCAAGTATGCCCGCGGCCTGGTCGACCTGGCTGCTACCTATACGGCCGACGTCCCCGAGAGCTGGGCCCACGACCCGGCGACCGAGCGGCCACCGACAACCAGCGCCGCCGAGATGTACGACGAGCGGCTGATGTTCCACGGGCCGCAGTTCCAGGGCGTCACCGCCATACATGCCCTCGGCGACCGGCACGTCCGCGGCACAATCACCCAGCCCGCCGCGCCCGGTGCACTGCTCGACAACGCGCTGCAGACGATCGGGAACTGGCTGATCACCACGCAACCGCTGCGTACAGTGGCGTTGCCGGTGGAGCTGCGGCACATCCGCTTCTTCGGCCCGCCCCAGCCGGCCGGCACGGAGTTCGACACCGTGGCCCGGATCCGCTTCATCGACGACCGTGAGCTGGTCGCGGATCTGCAACTGCGGCTCGGCGGCCGGGTGTGGGCACAGATCGAAGGTGCCGTCGACCGGCGCTTCGACACCGACCCGGCGACCCGCCCGGCGGAGCGTTTCCCGGACAGGTATTCCATGTCGGTCCGGCAGGAGGGCGGCTGGACGGTTGCTTTCGACCGCTGGAACGACCCCGTCACCCGTGGCATGACCGCGTTCAGCATTCTCGGTGCCGAAGCGAACGCCGAGTACGAGCAGATGGCGCCCGCTCGGCGCAGGCAGTGGCTGCTCGGCCGGATCGCCGCGAAGGACGCGGTCCGCTTCCAGCAGTGGGACGCCGGACACACCGGGATCTATCCGATCGAGCTTGCCATCACCAACCACGCCACCGGCCGGCCGGAGGTCCACGTGCGGCCCGGCAAGGGGTTGCTGAATTGCGACGTCTCGCTGGCGCACTGCGCGGAGGTCGGGGTGGCCCTCGCGGCGCCGCGCGGCGAAGGCTCGCCCGGCATCGACGTCGTCGAGATCACCGATCGCGCCGACACGACTCATCAGTACGCCCTTACCGCCGGTGAGCGGGCGCTGCTCGCCCGGCTCGGCGGTGACCGCGCGCTCTGGTTCGCCCGGTTCTGGGCGGCCAAGGAGGCGGTCGGCAAGTCCTTGGGAACCGGCCTAGACGGCGACCCCCGCAAGTTCGTGGTCACCAACGCCGACCTCGATGTGGCGGTCGGCCGCCAGCTCTACCGGGTCGCCTCGGCCGAGCTCGAGAACCCGGCCGGCCTGCCCGAGCGCCGGTACGTCGTGGCTTGGACCCTGGGCCAGTCCCATCCCATTGAGAGTTAAGGACACCTCATGCCTGCCGATAAGACCGCGATCCGCGCTGACATCGACGCCATGCTGCGTGCCGTGTTGGCCGACTTCGGAACAGACCTGGACATCGAGCTCGACAGCACCTTCCGCGACGACCTCGGGATGGAGAGCCTGGACGTGGTGTCGCTGGCCGGGCGGTTGCAGAGCCGCTACGGCGACTCGGTGAACTTCGCCCAGTTCGTCGCCGGCCTCGATGTGTCCTCGATGGCGGAGCTCAAGGTCGGTGATCTTGTCGACTTCGTCGCCGAATCACTCGACGTGGTCCCGGCGGCTTCATGACCCTCGTAAGCGTCAACGGGGTTGCTCTGCACGTCGCAGAGCTGCCGCCGGCCGGCGGGGACGGGCCGGAGCCGGGCACCGTGGTCCTGGTGCACGGCATGGCGGGCGACAACATGGCCAGCTGGTACCTGACCATGGCGCACCAGCTGGCGGGGAGCGGCATGCGCGTACTGCTGTACGACCTGCGTGGCCACGGCCGCAGTGAGCGTCCGGCACGCGGCTACGCCCTCGACGATTTCGTGGACGACCTCGAGGGGCTGCTGGTCCACTGGGGAGTCACCGGACGGGTTCACCTGTTCGGCAACTCATTCGGCGGCACGGTCGCATTCGGCTACGCGCTGCGTCATCCGGAGCAGGTGGCCGGCATTGTGGCGATCGACTCCGCTCCGCCGATGCGCGACTGGTTCGCCAGGATGAAGAGCAGGCTCGTCCATACCGGCGCCGAGATGGCTGCGGCCGGCCGGGGCCCGCTCTTCGGCCGTCGGCTCCGCGACGTCCAGCAGTTGCTGTCCGAGACCGACATCGCCGCGGAACTGCCCGCCAGCAGTCTGCCGGAGCCCGCGGAATTCACCGCATTGTCCTGCCCGGTGCTCTGCCTGTACGGCGGCGACTCCCGGGTCCGCGAGCTTGCCGGCCAGACCGAACGACTGCTGCCGCAGACCCGTTCCGTCGTGCTGGACGGGGCCGGCCACGCGGTGCTCATCGAACGCAGTGCTGAGGTGCGCCAGCACATCACGGCCTGGTTGCGGGACACCGCGCCACTTCTCACCACCTGTTCCGAGGGGACACACCATGGATAGAGCAATCATTCTCAGCAACGGCCGGTGCGGCTCCACGCTGTTGTCCGACCTCATCGCCGAAGAGCCGGAGACCTGTTCGGTCCAGGAGTTCTTCACGTCGGTCGCGCCCTGGCCCCGCAGCCAGGCCGTGATCACCGGCGCCGAGTACTGGGAGATGCTGGCCAGTCCCAAACAGGAGCTGGCGGTGCTCTTCCGGCTCGGTGTCCCGCCCAAGGAAGTGCGCTATCGGCAGAACGGCCGCTGGGCCGATGACATGGTCTCGGTGCCCCGGGTGCTAGCGATCACGCTGTCCAAGCTCTCCGACGACCCGGACGCGCTCTTCGACTGGCTTGCCGAGCGGGTGCCGAGCTTCCCCCTGCAGCACGTCGCGCTGCATCACCAGGCGTTCATGGACCTGCTGGCCACGATGCTCGGTCGCAAGCGGTGGGTGGAACGCTCCGGTGGCTCCACCCAGTGGACGACGTCGCTGCTGTCGGACCACCCCAACGCCAAGTTCGTCTACCTGACCCGCAACTGGTCCGACACCGCCAAGTCGATGAGGCAACACTCGTCCTTCCAACTTGTGCAGATGCGGGTCGAGACCCAGGCGCGGTACGGCGTCGACCCGTTCGACCTGGTGCCGGGTGCGCCGGTGCCCGCGGCGGTCGAGCCCTTCCTGCCCGAAAACCTCACCGTCGAGGCGTTGCGCGAACGCGGAGCCGACGTCAAACGGTACCTGAGCCTGTGTGCCTTTCTCAGCAGCAAGGCCGAGCAGGCCCTCAGCGATGTCCCGCCGCGAGAGCTGCATCGCATGCAATACGAGGACCTGTTGCAGGACCCGGTCGGGCAGCTCACCGAGCTCGGGCGGTTCCTCGACTTCGCCGACCCGGCCGGATGGGCCGAACGCGTCGCACCCCGGGTCGTCAACCCCGCAAAGGTGAGCGTGGCTGTGAGCTGACGAAGACGTTCGGCGAATCGAGAGGGTCTGCATTCATCATGAGAACCGGGTGGAGAGCCACCGGCCGGCGATTGGTCGCGGCCTGGGGGACCTATGGGTGTTCCCCTCCACGAAGCAACCGGCGGAGCCGATCAGCACCACGGGCGTCGGCAACTACCTGAACTACGGCATTCGCAACATGAACGTGGACGGCAATGACCTCTATCTGGGCATGGCCAACCCGATGAACCTGCGTACCGACCCCACCGACGAGTTCCCCGAAGGCGGTTGGGAACTGATCAAACTCACCCGGAACCCGGGATGACACACCGGTAAACCCATGAACGTGAGCGGGGGGTGACTTCCCACGACGCCACCAGCTCACCCAGCACCGCCAGCGCTGCCGCACGTCGCCGTAGCGCTGGTTTGCACTCGACCGAAAGGAAGACGTTCGTGAAAATAACGTTCACCCCCCGGCTACGGCGGGTGGCGGCGGCGACGGCGGTGCTGCTCGCCTTCGGTGGTCTGGCCGTCCAGACCACCTCCGCCGCAGCCAGCCCGGTGCCGGACACGGCCGCGAAGGCGTTCGCGAAAACGGTCGCCAAGAAGGCGCCGGCGGTCCCTGAGAAATACAAGTACAAGTTCACCCGGCTCGCCAAGGCCAAGCCCGACGAGTGCTTCAACGGCATCGGCCAGCCCCACCCCGTCGGACCGCCGTGCGCCACCGGCCAGCCCAAGGTCAACCAGGCGTACGTCTGGGGCTTGACCCAGGTCGGCACCGTGATCTGGTTCGGCACCGGGGCCAACGTGCACTGCCTGGTCAGCGGCGCCACGCTGCAATATGTCAACCCCTCGGTGAACGACAACTGGGTGTGCGAGTTCGCGAGTAGCCAGACCATCAAGGCGGACCCCACGATCCCGCCGTACCTCGGTGACATGCGTCCGCCGGAGGTATGGACCTATGACACCGTCACCAAGACGTCGGTCAACATGTCGGCCCAGATCCGGGCCAAGTCTCCCGACGACGCCGCCCGGCTTGATCACACCGTCGGGCTGCGCGCCGCCGGCTCCTTCGGCAACGTCGTCCTGTTCGGGGGGCCGGCGATTGGCAACACCCTGAACATGTTCGCCTTCGACGCCACCACGAAGCAGTTCCTCGGCTCGAAGAACTTCACGGAGTACGGCAACATCCGGACGTTCCTGGTGGCAGACAACGCGCTGTACCTCGGGATCGGCATCGGCCGCAACGGCACCGCCGGCGGCGGCGTGCTGCGCTGGACCGGTAGCGTCGCCAGCCCGTTCGACTTCGTCAACATCGCGGCCCTGCCGGTGCAGGCCGCCGACCTCACCGTCAGCGACGGCCGTATCGTCGCGACCAGCTGGCCGCTGGCCCAGGCCACCAACTCGCTCGGCCTGGCCGGTCTCTGGATGAGCCCGAAGCTCGCCGACGGCGCGCCCGGCCTCAACCCCGAGGACGCCAGCGGCTGGAAGCAGGTCTGGAACGTCGGCCAGTACGAACCCGACAGCGTGATCGCCGGCACCTACGGTGGCGGTGGCATCGCAGCGGCCGACGGCTATGTCTACTGGGGAACGATGCACGTTCCGATGAAGGCGGCACAGGTCATGGCCACCAAGTACCCGCCGGCCGACGACAAGGCCCGCCAGGCCCAGCTGCTCAACTCGAATCGGGCCATCAGCATCTGGCGCGCCAAGGACCTCGGCCTGCCCACGCAGAAGATCGAAATGCTCTACGGCGAGACCTCGTTGCCCGCGTACGACCCGGCCACCTCGACCTGGTCCAAGAAGTCGACCAACTACACGCCCGTCTACGGCAAGTCCGGCTTCGGCAATGTGTTCAACAATTACACCTGGCGGATGGCGGTCGTCGACGGCAAGGTCTTCGTCGGCACGATGGACTGGAGTTACCTGGTCAAGGACCTGATCGCCATGGGCGACCCGGCGCCGACCAACAGCAAATCCGCCAAGCTCGAAAAAGCCGGGTCCAGCCTGGTGCAGCAGGCGAAGCAGGTCGACGGCTTCGGCGGCGACCTGTGGGTCTTCCCGTCGAGCGGCAAGCCGGCCCAGCCGGTCAACACCAAGGGCCTGGGCAACTACCTGAACTACGGCGTTCGCAACATGATCGTCAACGGCAAGGGCGGCCTCTACCTGGGCATGGCCAACCCGATGAACCTCCGCACCGACCCGACAGACAGCCGCCCCGAGGGCGGCTGGGAACTCCTCGAGATGACCAAGCGCGGCAAGTAACCGTTGCACCCGAGGGCTGGGCGGGGGAATCCTCGCCCAGCCCTTTCGATTCCCTTACCCGGCCCGAACATCCACGGGAGACAGTGTCGTAGTGAGAGCCCGAGTGCTATTTCTGGTGGCCCTGCTGCTCCTGGCCGGCTGCACAGCCCGTCGCCTGGACCGCAACACCCAGCCGCCCCCGACCGGTGGCACCGCCTCCGCTGGACAGCAAGTGGCCGTGGGCAAATCCACCGGCACGATGACCGTGGGTGGTCAGGAGCGCACGTACCGGCTCTACCGCCCGGCCGGCCTGTCGTCGTCGGCCCCCCTGGTGATCGTGCTGCATGGCGCGGCCGGGACCGGCCAGCAAGCGGAGGAGTCGTACGGCTGGGACACCCAGGCCGACAGCAGCAAGTTCCTGGTCGCCTACCCGGACGGCATCCGCCGCACCTGGAACGTCGACCCGGACTGCTGCGGCGTCGCCGCCCGCGACGACGTCGACGACGTGGGATTCGTCACCAAGCTCGCCGGCTCGTTCGGCGCGCTCGTGGACAGCCGCCGCGTCTACGCCACCGGCATCTCCAACGGGGCCATGCTTGCGTACCGGCTGGCCTGCGACACCGACGTCTTCGCGGCGATCGGCCCGGTCTCCGGCACGATGATCAACCAGTGCGCCCAGCCGAAGCCGATCTCGATCATCCACATCCACGGCACGGCCGACCGCACCATCCCATACGACGGCGGGCCCGGCAAACGCGACAACGCCGGCGCCGGAAGCCGCCTGCCCGCGAAGATCGACGGGCCGGCCATCCCGTCGCTCATCGACCGGTGGCGCAAGACGGACAGGTGCGGGCAGGCGACGTCGACCAAGTCCGGATCCGTCACGGTCTCGACCGCGACCTGCCCGGGCGGGCGGGCCGTCGAGCTCATCACCATCGCAGGGGCTGGGCACCAATGGCCCGGCTCCCGGCCCGCGCCGGTTGCCCAGAGGCTGTTGGCGCTGGACCCGCCGTCGACGGCACTGCAGGCGACCTCGACGATCTGGACGTTCTTCTCCGAGCATCCGCGCGGCTGATCCGGCTCGACGGCGGCTTGGCTGGCGACAAGGGCCGACTTTCT
>DASYTU010000300.1:0-9478 GCA_036001925.1 Actinoplanes sp. | reverse complement strand
CCAGGACCGTGTCGAAGCCGTCCGGGATCTGCTCGAGCAGCTCGAGGCCGAGCGTGCCGTTGCCGGCCACCATGTCCGGGTCGTCGTACGGGTGGCAGAACAACGCGCCGGTCAGGTCGGCGTGCACGGCCGCGGCCGCGTACGCCTCCGCGTACTCGTTGCCGACCTGGACCACCCGCGCGCCCAGCTTGGCGAGTTTCGCGACCTTGACCGGCGGGGCCGTGACCGGCACGAAAACCTCGGCTGGGACGCTCACCTCGCGCGCCGCGTACGCGGCCGCAAGGCCCGCGTTGCCGCCCGATGCGACGACGATGCCAACCGCCGGTAGGGCGCCGCGCTCGGCTCCCGCGAGGATCTGATTGACCATCCCGCGCGTCTTGAACGACCCGGCGTGCTGCACGAACTCGAGCTTGAACCAGACCGGGCCGTCGGCCCGCAGGACCGGGGTACGCCGGATCCGCCCGGCAATCCGCCGGCGCGCCGCATCTACCTCGTTCTTTCCGACCATCCCCGCCTCCCGGGCGCAACCCTACGTCGGCCTGGGCGATGCTCCAGCCCGGTCTCCGCGCTGCGCTGTGGGTCTTGACCTCAGAGCCAGGGCGGCGGCCCCTCGAAGATCAAGCTGTGCACGTCGAACAGGACGGCCGCCTCGACGCCCAGCGCCGGTCCGGCATTCCGTGCCGCCCAGGTCAGGAAGGGCCCCGGGTCCGGCCCGGCCCCGCCCAGCCCCTTGGTGTATTCGGCGTGCGCGGCCAGCGAGGCGATCCCCCGCCGCAGCGGCTCGCCCGTGATGTCGACGCCGTGGGTGGGGTTTGCCGCACCGATGAAGCAGGCGTACCGCACGCCGCCCCACGGCTCCAGGCCCTCGTCGGCGAGCTCCGGGAAGATCCAGCGGTTCCCCGCGTCGCGTGCGGCGTCGAGAGCGGCCAGCCCGACGGCGCGGTGATCGGCCTGGTTCGTCCTGCCGAACGTCCCGCGTACGTCGAAGGCCCCCGAGATGATGACCTCGGGCCGGTGCCGCCGGATCGACCGGACGATGTCGCGGCGCAACGGCACCCCGTACTCGATGATCCCGTCCCGGTGATCGAGGAATTCCACCACCTCGACCCCGACCTCGCGGGCCCCGGCCCGCTCCTCGGCCTCGCGCAGCGGTGCCGCCTTGTCGGGATGGAGGCCGTCGATGCCGGCCTCGCCGCGGCATGCCAGAAGGTACGTGACCTGTTTTCCCTGGGCCGTCCAACGGGCCACGGCGGACGCCGCGCCATACTCGATGTCGTCGGGATGGGCCACCACGGCGAGGCAGCGTTCCCAGTTCTCAGGTAGCTCGGGCAGGCGCTCGGTCATGCCCAAAATGTAGCGGGCCGAAGATCGTCGCGCACTTGTAGTCTCGATCCCCGATGGATCTCGCAAGGCTGCATCCGCAAGCCCGCGCCGCGCTGGGCGCGCAGGTGCGCGCGCCGTTGACGATCCACGATCTTGCCGCGGTACGGGCGAGCATGGTCGAGGCCGCGCCCGTCGAGGTCGGGGACGGGCCGCCCCTTCGCCAGGTCGTCGACGTGGACGCGGACGGGGTGCCCGCCCGGCTCTACCGCGACGGCGACGACCTGCCCGTCCTGTTGTTCGCCCACGGTGGCGGCTGGGTGATGGGCGATCTCGACACCCACGACGGCCTCTGCCGGCATCTCGCCAAGACCGCGCGATGGGCGGTCCTGGCCGTGGACTACCGCCGCGCGCCGGAGTCGCCCTTTCCGGCCGCGCTCGATGACGTCGAAACCGCGCTCGGTTGGTTGCGTCGCAGCGGCGCGGCCACGATCGCGGTCGCCGGCGACTCGGCCGGCGGCCATCTCGCGGCGGTGGTGGCCCGCCGGCAGCGCGACGCCGGGCGCCCGGTGGTGGCGCAGGTCCTGATCTGCCCCGCCCTCGACCCGGCGATGGCGTACCCGGAGCTCGACGACTACGGCCTCGACCGCGAAGAGATGCGATTCTTCTGGGACGCGTTCGCGCCAAGCTCCGTCGACCGCTCCGACCCGGACGTCGACCCGTTCCGTGCGGACCTCGCCGGCCTGCCGCCGGCCGTGGTCATCACGGCCGAGCTGGACGTCCTCCGCGACGAGGGCGAACGCTACGCGGCGGCGCTCATGGCCGCCGGCGTCCCGGTCGTGTCGGTACGGCATCAGGGCGTCAACCACAACTTCGCCCGCAAGCTGGCCATCTTCGATGCCGCGCACGTGGCCGTGGCCGAGATCGCGGCGGCGCTCAACCGGATGACCCGTCCATAGAGGACGTCGGTCAGGCCGCGGCGCTGACTTCGTAGTGGACAACGCGGTCATCGAAGCGCACCAGCACACGCCGGGCCTCCTCGGCCACGACCGCGACCTCGAACTCCGGTCCCGCGAACGCCCGGATCGCGTCGACGTCGTCGAAGAAGGTCACGGAGACGAACTCGGTCTCGTCGGCGACCGCGCGCCGCAACAGTCGCGCGCCCCGGAAGCCCGGTATCCGCTCCAGCCCGGGCAGCACCCCGTCGCGGTAGTGCTCATCGTAGTGATGAGCGTCGGCGGTGCGGGTCCAGCCTCGCCAGACGCGTGCGATCATGCCAACCACTCCTCCCTGCTCACCCGCCACAGCGACGGCACCGACGCTACTGATTGCAGTACGGTACGAGCGTGTCTACCTTCGACGACGCGGCCCGGATCGCCGTGGAACTGCCCGAGGTGTCTGAAGGTGAACGTCACGCCCATCGAACGTGGTCGGTTGCCGGTAAGGGATTCGCGTGGGAGCGGCCGTTCAGTAAGGCGGACATCAAGCGGTTCGGCGACCAGACGCCGCCGGACGGACCTATTCTGGCCGTACGGGTCGAGGACCTCGGCGAGAAGGAGGCGGTACTCGCCGCGCAGCCCGACGCATTCTTCACGATCCCGCATTTCGATGGGTATTCCGCCGTTCTCATTCAGTTGCGGAAGGTCTCCAAGACGGCGCTGCGGGACGCGCTTATCGATGGCTGGTTGGCATGTGCGCCGCCGAAACTCGCGGACCAATATCTGAAACGCCGCTGATACCCGCGGCGGCCTCTCAGAACGTCACCGCGATCCCGATCAGCGGGCGCCGTCGCAGGCGCAGGATCCTGGCGAACCAGTTGCCGATCCGCGACAGGAGATACTTGCGGGCGAGGAGCCTTCGACCGGCTTGCGTACCCGCCTCGTCGAGCAGTCGAGCCGTGCCCTGAGCGCTCGGCGCGCCCGGCTCGATCTGGCCGCGGAACCCGCAGACCGTGACCACGACGTGCCCGTTGTTGCGGATCCGCTTGACCTTCCACGCGTCGGCGTCGGACACGACGATCAGTTCGCCGCCGTCGAGGACGTGCCAGACCGGCGTGGCCACCGCGGTGCCGTCCTTGCGGTACGTGGTGAGGCTGACGTACCTGCTGCGGCCGATCTCGTCGACGACGCTCATCGGTCAAGCCTATCGAGCCGCGCCACCTGAACTCGGCACATCCGCGGGCGTAAGCTGCGGACATGATTGAGCGGGCGCCGTACGGTGCGACAGGCCACGACTCGAGCCGGGTGATCTTCGGCGCCGCCGCACTCGGCAGCGTCTCCCTGAACGACTCGGAACGCGCGCTCGAGCTGATGCTCGAGCACGGTGTCAACCACATCGACGTAGCCGCGAGCTACGGGGACGCGGAGCTGCGGATCGCGACCTGGCTGCGGCGCCATCCCGGAACGTTCTTCGTGGCCACGAAGACCGGCGAGCGGACCTACCGCGGCGCGCGCGAGGAGATCCGCCGTTCTCTCGACCGCCTCGGGGTGGACCGGGTCGACTCCATCCAGCTGCACAATCTGGTCGACGTCATCGAGTGGGACACCGCCCTGAGCCCGAACGGCGCCCTCGAGGCAGCGATTGAGGCACGTGACGAGGGCCTCGTACGGTTCATCGGCGTCACCGGGCACGGCCTGTCGGTGGCCGAGATGCACCGGCGCAGCCTGGAGCGCTTCCCGTTCGACTCCGTCCTGCTGCCGTACAACTATGTCCAGATGCAGGACGCGCGCTACGCGGAGACGTTCGAAGCGGTGGCGGCGGTCTGCGCCGAGCGTAACGTCGCGCTGCAGACGATCAAGAGCCTCGCTTGGCGCCGTTGGGAGGGTCGCGCGAGGACCGCCTCGACCTGGTACGAGCCGCTGCGTGACCAGCCGGACATCGACCTGGCGGTGCACTGGGTCCTCGGCCGGCCGCAGGCATTCCTACTGACGAGCGGCGACGTGGAGATCCTGCCACGGCTGCTCGACGCGGCCGAGCGCTTCGAGCGGCGGCCATCGGACGAGGAGATGGCCGAGCTGGCGGCGCGGCGCGACATCGCGCCCCTGTTCGTGTAGCGGTTCCCCGTTACGATCCGCCGAGGCGGGGGTCGACCATCCGGAATTCGACCGGCGCGCCCGGTCCGCCACCGGCGCGCGACGCATACTCCGGGACGCCGACGCACGTGAACAGCAGCGTGGCGAGTTCCTCCGGCTCACCGAGCAGGTCCGGCACCTCCGAGTCGAGGAACGTCATCCCGCAGGCGCTCGCGCCCAGGGCGTACGCCGCCAGGTGGAGCCGGCCCTCGACCAGGCTGGCCGCGAGTTGGGCGTCCCGGTAGCTGCGATTGTCGAGCGTGGACAGCGGCGCTGCCGCGATGACGACGTACGCGGCGTCCGCGGCGAGCGTCTGGTCCAGGCAGATCCGCTCCAGCTCCTCGCGTAGCCGGCCCGACCGCACCGGCGTAGCGAGGTCGGGCCAGCGGTAGACGCCCGGTTCCACGCCGTCGACGCCGTGCACCGCGACCCAGTGCGGGACCCGTACGCCCTGCAGGGCCGCGGCCATGGGCCACTCGAGCAGGTGCCGGGGCAGCGTTCGGGACCGGTCCATGAGCCGCTGCGAGCCGCGTCGCAGCACGACCTGGTCGAGCGAGTCGGACGGCGGGACGTCCGGCAGGGCGGCCACCGACGGCCAGGGCGCACCGATCACGTCCCGTTCGCCGGCGCGCTGTGCGGCCGTACACAACGGCAGCTCGACCGGCGGCAGCTCACCGTGCGCCGCCGGCCCGGTCGATCCGATCGCCGGCTCGCCGTCGCCGAGGGACAGCAGGGCCAGCGGGTACTCGTGCACGCCGTCCGCGCCGACCAGCTCCCGCACGGCGGCGTCCGGAAAGAGCGAGCGCAGCCGCGGCGCGAGACCGGCGCTCGCGGCCGCTGCCGACAGCTGGGACAGCAACGTCCCCGCGTCCCAGTAGAGGTGCCGCCACCCGCGCTCGGCGTAGCGCCAGCCGGTCCGCCACGGCACGCCCGTCACCACCAGCGTCGTGGCTGATCCGATGGCGGCCGGGCCGACCCGAACGAGGGCGTGCCGCACCGCGTCGTACCAGTACACCGCGTCCGGGAGTCCCGCGACGCCATGCGCGCTCGCGTACACCTCCAGCGGGAAACGCGCCCCCGCCGAACCCGATGCACGGAACAGGAAGCGGCGCCCGCCGCGCTCCGCAGAACGCACCACTCCGGCACCAAGAAAGACCACCCGGCCCAGCTGCGCGACGTCCAAGGGCTGCGAAGCGGACGCGACGCCGGCGAGAACGGCGGTCGCCGGAACACCCGGATCGGGCAGATCGCGTGGCAGGCTGACGGCCGGCAACGCGTCCGGGTAGACCTTCATCTGCGGCGGCCGCGTCGCGGGATCATTCGGTACGAGGTCGTGACGCAACCGCGGGTCGTCCGCCCGTACGTCCCATTCACGGTCTGTCACGTACGACGTCAGCCGGTGCAACAGGCCCGCACCCGAGTCAAGGTCCACGCGCCCACTCTGCCAGGCAGCGCCTTGGCGGACCCGTTTCCACCTGGAGTCTCCCTGCGGGCCGCCCAGCCAAGCTTCACTCGATGCGTTACGGATCAACGTCAGGTGATCCGTAACAACTCCGGCTAGGCGATCTTGATGGGGCTAGCTTACCTGTGCGATGGGTGGTTAGAGCGTGGATCGTGGAGCTGGGGACGCTCGAAGTGCCAGACGACAACGGCTGGTACGGCCCAGGCCGCCCTGGTCGCCTCGGGGATGAGCTCCAGCAGCGACCAGGGCCACTCGTGCCAGTCGCTGACGGTCATCTCGGTAGGAGGGGACGGCGAAGGCGGCAGGTCGTGGCCGGATCGCTGCGGTTCCTCGCAGCGTCGGACCTGCAGCCCGGCCGGGAGCGCGGCCCGTAAGAAGTCGCCGGCGGTGTGTCGGTAGCTGGCCACCAGTCCGGGTTCGTTGTTCAGCCCGAGCGCATGGGGGACCGAGCCGCGAAGGACGATTTCGTGGTGGGCGTCGGAGATGACCAGATGCCCGCCGGGGCGCAGCACACGGGCGAATTCCGCCATCACTGGTGCCAGCGTCGACACGTGGGACAGCGCGAGGCCGGACACAACAAGGTCGACGGAGCTGTCGGGCAGGGGTAGTCGGTGCAGGTCGCCGAGGAGGAACTCGCCCGACGGTACCCGGGTGCGGGCCCGGTCAAGCATGTCGGGTGAGCTGTCAATGCCGATCACCTGGTGTCCGCGTCCGGCGAGATACTCGGCGTACCTGCCGGTGCCGCAGGCGGCGTCGAGTGCCTCACCCGGCGGGAAGGCGTCGATGATCTGGTGCATAACTGGTTCGTCGGCGTCGAACAGGCTGTTGCGTGGCTCGTCGTACGTGGCGGCCCACTGTCGGTACCCGGTCAGCGTATCGCCGCGGTTGACCATCACCCCGTCGTGGCCAGCGAGGGCTTCGGTGGCAAGCAGCCGACGCACCTCGGTCAGGCGCCGATCGACAAACTCCTTGTCGAAATCACCCGCCCAGGCGCGCAGCAGGGCGAGGCCCTCCAGCCCCAGCAGGTACGCCAGAGGGTGCTGGTAGATCACGCGGTGACGCTAGCCTGCACATCGGCATCCATCCAGGCATTTTCACCCCGCGTCCTCGGGAGGCTGCGCCCGTCTTCCAGGCTCGGCAGCACGCGGGGGCGTGGCCGGCTAGGCAGCACGGCGGCGGCGTGGGGTGCCCTGGTATTACACCTTTCAGTGGTGCCTTCCAGACGGCACCAGCCGCGCATTTAATTGGGTCTTGGCCGCTTGGCGGACCACCGGGCAACTCGCGGAAAGACTCCGCACGCTAGCGAAGGCGCACGACATGAGTGAGAAGAAGGTCTGGTTCATCACCGGCGCCGGCCGTGGCATGGGCGTCGACATCGCGAAGGCCGCCCTGGCCGCCGGTAACGCCGTGGTGGCCACCGGCCGCAACACCGACACCGTCACCAAGGCGCTCGGCGACGCCGACGACCTGCTGACCGTCAAGCTCGACGTCACCAGCACCGACGACGCGCAGGCCGCGGTGGCGGCCGCCGTGGACCGGTTCGGCCGCATCGACGTGCTGGTCAACAACGCCGCCAACTTTTATGGCGGCTACTTCGAGGAACTGACGCCCGCGCAGATTGACCACCAACTGGCCACCGGGCTCATCGGCGCGATGAACGTCACCCGCGCCGTCCTGCCGGTGATGCGCACGCAACGCTCCGGTCACATCATGTCGATCTCGTCCGGCGCGGGCCTTTCCGGCTTTGAGTTCAATTCCGCTTACGCCGCCGCCAAGTTCGGCCTGGAGGGCTGGATGGAGTCGCTGCAGCCGGAGGTCGCGCCCTTCGGCATCACCACCACCATCGTCAACCCCGGGTTCGTCCGCACCGATCTGCTGACGCAGGAGTCGGCGACCTACGCGACGCCGTCCATTGCCGACTACGCCGACCGTCATGCCGAGCGGGTGCAGTGGTACGAGAGCATGAACGGCCGGCAGGCCGGCGACCCCGCCAAGCTCGCGCGCGCCCTCATCACGATCGCCGGCCAGGAGCAGCCGCCGCGCCGCTTCATCGCCGGCGCCGATGCCATCGCCATCGCCGAGCAGAAGGCGAAGGACCTGCAGGCGCAGATCGACGCCCACCGGACGCTGTCGAGCAGCCTGGCGCACGACGACGCCCAGACCGCCACCGCCTGACCATCCGCTTCTTTCCTTGCTCCAGCGCGATCCCGACGGGTTGCGCGGCCGCGATGGCGGCGTAGAACGCGGCGGCGAAGAGGATCGCCGCGGTGTCGTTGATCGTGTCGCCCAGCGCGATCACGACGGGAGCGGCCGGCAACACCAAGCCCGACAAGCGCATCAGGGGGACGTTCCTACGCCCCTGCATCGACGCGCAGAACGTCTTTCTATGCCGAGTCGAATGCCTTGCCTAAGCCACAGGCTGTGCGCGAGTGCGGTTCTCATCCCGTTCCCGCTGATCCCGGTGGCATGCAAGCCCACACTTGCCTGTTGACAGGCAAGTGTGGGCTTGCCTATGGTCGTCACGTGGCGGACGTGTTGTTCAAGGCCCTCGCCGATCCGACCCGACGTGCCATCCTCGACGAACTGCGGGAACGCAACGATCAGACATTGTTCGAGCTGTGCACCCGGCTCACGATGAAGCACGGGTTGAGCTCCTCTCGACAGGCGATCTCGCAGCATCTCGACGTCCTCGAGGAGGCCGGCTTGGTCACCACGCGGAGGGAGGGCCGGTACAAGTGCCACAGCCTCAACACGTCACCGCTGCGGGCCATCGTCGAGCGATGGCCGATCAACGACGGGAGGTAGGCAGCCGTGAAGATCTACATCACCAACGTGTTCGTGGATGACCAGGACAAGGCCCTTCGCTTCTACACCGAGATCCTCGGCTTTGAAAAGAAAGACGAGGTCCCGCTGGGGGCCGACCGCTGGCTCACGGTGGTGTCACCACAGGAGCCAGAAGGACCCGAACTGCTGCTCGAGCCGGACAGCCACCCTGCGGTACGGCCCTACAAGCAGGCGCTTGTCGCGGACGGGATCCCAGCCGCCTCCTTCGCGGTTGCCGATGTCTTCGCGGAGGTCGGCCGCCTGCAGGGGCTGGGAGTGAAGTTCACGCAAGAACCTCTGCAGATGGGACCCGTGGTGACCGCGGTCTTCGACGACACGTGCGGAAACCTCATCCAGATCGTCGCTCGTCAGTGACTACCCGGAACCTATCCGCCTTTTCCGTGCGACTTGGCCAGGGTGGACCGAATGAGGTGGCGATCCGCGGTCGCGGTCCCTGATGCTACGGACGGTGGGGTGGTGGTGCGTCGCACGACCTTGACGTCGCGGTCGTCGAGGTCCATGGCCAGGGTGGTGTCGGAGACGGTCACGCGGACGGTCCGATGCTGATGCAGGCGACCGACGGCGACGTTCTGGCCGGCGACCACGATGACGCCGGTGTGGGAGGCTCGCCGTTGCACCCCGACCGGCTCGACCGACGGCCGCGGTGGTGGCCCGGCAGGGGCGGACGCCCCGCAGCCGCTTCACCTCCTCCGCCAGCCGTGGGTTGGTGCGGGTGCGCAGCAGCTCGCGGGTGTCCAGGTCGTAGAACATCAGCGTGGCCGGCTCGATCCGGACACCCACT
>DASYTU010000299.1:0-27095 GCA_036001925.1 Actinoplanes sp. | reverse complement strand
GCGCGTGGTGCGCAAGGCGCGCGCGCTCGCGGCGCGGGCCGGGCAGCCGGTGGTGGACCTGGCACGCTCGCACACCACCGTGTCGGTGGAGCGGGCCGTGCTGCGCCTCGCCGGCGTGCACGGCGCGGACTCCGACGGCATCCCGTGGGTGAACCGGCTGGTCGACGCGGTCCGCGCCGACGTGGGATTGGGCCACGGTGTCGCGGTGCCGGTGTTCCACGCGCTGGCCACCCAGGGCCTCGACGACGTCACGGTGCTCGCGCAGAAGGCCGCGGCGGGTTCCGTGCGCTTCGCCGTACCGGACCGGAGGGCGGAGGTGCAGGCGGCCCGGCGGGCCGCGAAGCGAGCGACCGGTGCGGGCCTCAAGGTCGTGGATCGGCGCCGGGCCGAGCGTGATCGGCTGATCCGCCGGTACGGGGACCCGAAGCAGCGCCCGTGGATCTACCTCATCGTGGCGACCGGGGACATCTACGAGGACATCCCGCAGGCGCAGGCGGCGGCGCGGGCGGGTGCGGACGTGATCGCGGTGATCCGCTCGACGGGGCAGTCGCTGCTGGACTACGTGCCGGAGGGCGCGACCCGGGAGGGCTTCGCCGGTACCTACGCGACCCAGGAGAACTTCCGGTTGATGCGGGCGGCGCTCGACGAAAGCTCACGCGAGCTCGGACGTTACGTCCGGTTGACGAACTATGCAAGCGGACTGTGCATGCCGGAGATCGCCACGCTGGCCGGCCTGGAACGGCTGGACATGATGCTCAACGACTCCATGTACGGCATCCTGTTCCGCGACATCAACCCGATCCGGACGTTCGTCGACCAGCGGTTCTCCCGGCAGATCCACGCCCGCGCCGGGATCATCATCAACACCGGCGAGGACAACTACCTCACCACCGCCGACGCGGTCGAGGCGGCGCACACCGTGACCGTGTCGCAGCTGCTCAACGAGTTCTTCGCGCACGAGGCCGGGCTCGCCGACTGGCAGCTGGGGCTGGGGCACGCGTTCGAGATCAACCCGGATCTGCCGGAGTCGTTCCGGCTGGAGCTGGCGCACGCGTTGCTGGCCCGGGAGCTGTTCCCGGACGCGCCGCTCAAGTGGATGCCGCCGACCAAGCACATGACCGGCGACGTGTTCCGCGGCAACCTGCTGGACGGCTTCTTCAACCTGGTGGGGACCATGACCGGGCAGGGCATCCTGCTGGTCGGCATGATGACCGAGGCGGTCGTGACGCCGTGGCTGTCCGATCGCGACATCGCCCTGCAGAACGTCCGGTACGTGCTGGGCGGCGCCGGCAACCTGCACGAGGACTTCGTTCCGGCGCCGGGCGGGTTCATCCAGCGGCGCGCGCACGCCGTCCTCGGGGAGGCGGTCGAGCTGCTGGAGCGGATCGTGGACGACACCCTGCTGAACGCCATCGCGGACGGGACGTTCGGGATCATGAAGCGGCCCGCCGACCGCGGCAAGGGCCTGGACGGCGTGGCCGCGCACGAGCCGGACTACTACAACCCGGTGACTTCCGTCCTGGAGGGGACCCGATGACCATCGTGCGGCCGTACGGGGACACCACCGGCGACGGGATGGTGCAGCTGTCGTTCACGCTGCCGATCCCGCACGACAAGCGCGCCGAGGGCGCTGCGGTCCAGCTGGCCAACAAGATGGGGATGGACCCGGCGCTGCTGGTGCACGCGAAGCCGATGGGCGACGGCTTCACCTTCTTCGTCGTGTACGGCCGGGTCATCCACCTCGTCGACACGGACAAGGTGGAGGTCGCCGAGCGCGACTTCCCGCTGCTTTCGGCGAAGGAGGTGAACGCGGTGATCAAGCGCAAGCTGCGCCGCCGCCTCAACGTGGTCGGGGCGTGCATCGGCACCGACGCGCACACCGTCGGCATCGACGCCATCCTCAACGTCAAGGGCATCGCGGGAGAGAAGGGCCTGGAGTACTACCGGGAGCTGTCGGTGACGAACATGGGCGCGCAGGTGTCCGTGCCCGACCTGGTGGAGACGGCGCGCGCGCAAAGGGCCGACGCCGTGCTGGTCTCGCAGGTGGTGACGCAGCGCGACGCGCACCTGCAGAATACGCGGGCCATGTCGGCGGCGTTCCGGGAGGCGCTGCCGGCGGGGAAGCGGCCGCTGCTCATCGTCGGCGGGCCGCGGTTCGACGAGCTGATGGCCGCCGAGCTGGGCGTGGACCGGATCTTCGGGCGCGGCACCACGCCCCGGGAAGTAGCCTCATTCCTCGTCCACGCCCTGGTGGGGAGCGACTCGTGATCACCGTGACGCATCGCCGGTATGTGCCGTACGGGCACGCCCACTACGCCGGCAACCTCGTCGACGGGGCGTACTCGCTGGGGCTGTTCGGCGACGTGGCCACCGAGGTGTGCATCCGGCTGGACGGCGACGAGGGACTGTTCGCGTCCTACTCCGACGTGCAGTTCAAGGCGCCCGTACAGGCGGGGGACGTCCTGGAGATCACGGCGACGGTGACCCGGATGGGTACCCGGTCACGGACCATCGACTTCACCTCGACCGTGGTGTGCCGGGGGACCGGCGGGTCCAGCGCTTCCGTCCTGGCGGAGCCGATCGTGGCGGTGACCGCGACGGGCACGGTCGTGGTGCCGCCGAAGTCGTGAGCACGGCAGTCTGTGTCGACGTCGGGTCCACGTACACCAAAGCCTGCGCGGTCGATCTCGACGGCGCGCGCCTGGTCGCGCGGGCCGAGGTGCCCACCACGTCGGGGTCCGATGTGCTGACCGGTCTTGACGCCGCGGTGGCCGCACTGGGCGCGACCGGCTCTCTCTATGTGTGCTCGTCCGCGGGCGGCGGCCTGCGTCTCGCCGTCGTCGGCTATGAGGCCCTGGTCACGGCGGAGGCGGGCCATCGGGCCGGCCTGTCCGCCGGCGCCCAGGTGGTGCACGTCGCGGCCGGGCCGTTGAACGGCGCCGGCGTCGCCGCCCTCCGGGCCTCGCGACCGGATGTGATCCTGCTCGTCGGCGGTACCGACGGCGGCGACGGCGCGGTGTTGCTGCACAACGCGGGCCGGCTGGCCACGTCGCGGACGCGCGTGCCGGTGGTGGTGGCGGGCAACGTGGACGTCCGGGACGCGGCCGCTGGATTGCTGACCGAACGCGGGATCGCGGCGACCGTTACCGGAAACGTCCTGCCGCGCATCGGAGTGCTCGATCCAGGGCCGGCGCGGGCGGCCATCCGGCAGATGTTCCTGCGGCACGTGATCGGCGGCAAGCGGCTCTCCCGGGGTTCGCGGTTCGCGTCGCTGGTGCGCGCGGCCACTCCCGACGCGGTGCTCGCCGCGGTGGAGCTGCTCGCCGACGCGACCGGTGCGGGCGTGCTGGTGGTCGACGTCGGCGGGGCGACCACGGACGTGTACTCGGCGCTGGTCCCGGATGCGGAGAGCGAGTCCGGACCCCGCCGCGACGTGGCCGGGACGCTGTGGCGCTCTCGTACCGTCGAAGGCGACCTGGGCGTGGGCGTCGGCGCGCCCGGCGTGGTCGCGGCCGCCGCTTCGGAGAAGCTGCCCGTTCCGGATATTTCGGGCGGGCGGCCGTTCGATGGCGGCACCGACCGCCGGCTGGCCGCGACGGCCGCCGTCGTCGCGCTGCGCCGGCACGCCCGCGGCCATGCGCCGGGTCCGGGCCTTCCGCGCATCGGCGGCCGCGACCTGCGCGACGTGCGCCTGGTGGTCGGCTCGGGCGGGGTGCTCCGGCACGGCGGGGGAGCCGACGTCCTCGACGCTATCCTCGGGGACACCGCGGGCGGATGGGCCGCGCCGACCCGTGCGCGTCGGGTGATCGACACCCAGTACGTGCTGGCCGCCGCAGGCCTGCTGGCCGGTGATCATCCGGCCGCGGCGGTCGGCCTGTTGAACGCCCTGTAACCGGCTCGGGTACGGCACATGACACGCCGACCAACGCGACACGCCCGGTTGGCTGAACGGCGGTTGACAGGCGGGCGGGGGTCGGACGTACCGTCTTGAGGTCCAACACGGGAAGCGGCTGTTGTTCGCTTCGTTCCTTCGCTCACTGGCCGCGCCACCGCCCGCACGCCGGGCGCCGCGCACGCCAGGTCCAGGGGGTGGGGGTCGGCGGGGCGGCGCGGACCAGTTTCGCTTCCGGTGTGGGCCAGGGGGAACAGCGGGACCAGTAGACAACGGCACGGCGGGGGCAGCCAGCTTGCGTCGGGTCGGTCCGAAGGTGATCGCGACGCCGTCCTGGCCGCACCAGCCGTGCCAGGACCAAGGGAGCAATCGGGGTGTGGCTCGCGGGCCGCGCCCCGATTCCGTTTCCGCGGTCGCGTCCGGCAATCTTGCGGTCGCTTCGGCATCGTGCGGTCGTGCGGTCGCTTCGGCATCGGGCGGTCGTGCGGTCGCTTCGGCATCGGGCAGTCGTGCGGTCGCCTCGGCATCGGGCGGTCGTGCGGTCGCTTCGGCTACTCGCTGTGGCGATTGTTCCGTGACCGGCGTCGCCGTCGCGACGGTTCCGTGACCGCGGACCGGTAGCGTTCCGCGGGTGGAAGTGATGTTGCAGCCCTCAGTCGCCTCGCCGGCCGCGCCGGCCCCCGACCAGCGGCCGCGGCCGCCGCGGCTGTGGGTCGCGGTGCTGCTGGCGGCCGCGGCCGGGCTGGCGATGCTCGCGTCGTTCCCGCCGTACGGGCTGTGGTGGCTGGCGCCGGTGTCGGTGGCGCTGCTGGCCGCGGCGGCACACCGGCGGCGGCTGCGCGGCGGCCTGGGCGTCGGGATGATCGCGGGGTTGCTGTTCTTCGTGCCGATGCTGGACTGGACGCACATCGTCGCGGGCTGGCTGCCGTGGGCGTTGCTGGCGACCGTGCAGGCCGGCTACGTGGCGCTGCTCGGCTGCGCCGCGGCCTGGCTGTCCCCGGTGATCGACCGGTGGCGGGCGCTCTGGCCACTGCTCACCGGGCTGCTCTGGGTGGCGCAGGAGGCGTTGCGGGACCGGACGCCGTTCGGCGGGTTCCCGTGGGGGCGTCTCGCGTTCAGCCAGGGCGACGCGCCCGCGCTGCGGGTGGCCGTGCTCGGCGGGGCATCGCTGGTGACGTTCGTGGTCGCGGCCGCCGGCGGCGCCCTCGTGGCCCTCGCATGGCGCCGCTGGTCCGTACGCACGGCGGTGCCGGCCGCCGGCTTCACGCTGATCGGGGCGTTGCTCGTCATCGGCCCCGCCTGGGTGCCGGCCGCGGCTCCGGGCGGAACCACCCGGGTCGTGGCGATCGTGCAGGGCAACGTGCCCCGGCTCGGTCTGGACTTCAACGAGCAGCGCCGGGCCGTCCTCGACAACCACGTCGCCGCCACCGAGCAGCTGGCCGCGGACGTCGCCGCCGGGCGCCGACCCCAGCCCGATCTCGTGGTGTGGCCGGAGAACTCCAGCGACATCGACCCCCTGCGGAACCAGGACGCCGCCCAGCAGATCGCCGCCGCGGCCACCGCGGTCGGCGTGCCGATCCTGGTCGGCACGGTGCTGCAGGGCGACGTGCCGGGCGAGATCCGCAACGCCGCCATCCTCTGGCAGCCCGTGACCGGGCCCGACCTCGACCAGATGTACGTCAAGCGGCACCCGGTCCCGTTCGCCGAGTACATGCCGCTGCGCCCGATCGCGCGCCTGGTCAGCGACAAGGTGGACCTGGTGAAGAACATGGTCGGCGGTGACCGGCCCGGTGTGGTGCACACCGGACCGGTGACGCTGGGCGACGTGATCTGCTTCGAGGTGGCGTACGACTCGATCGTCCGCGACACCGTCACGGGCGGCGCGCAGCTGCTCTCCGTGCAGACGAACAACGCGACGTTCAACGAGGCCGAGGCTCGCCAGCAGCTCGCCATGGTGCAGGAGCGGGCGGTCGAGCACGGCCGCGAGTCGATGATGGTGTCCACGGTCGGGGTGTCCGCGTTCGTGGACGCCGCGGGGCACGTGACCGGTGCGACCGATTTCGACCAGCCGGCGGTGGTAGTGCGTGAGATGCGCCTCGGTGGACCGCGTACTCTTGCCACGCGCCTGGGTTACTGGCCCGAGATGGTGGCCGCCGGGCTGGCCCTCGCGGCCCTGGCCGGCGCGCTGCCGATGCGTCGCCGCCGGTCCGTGGCGCCGCCGATGAGTTGATTTGCGGAGGAACGGTGAGCGAGGCGGAAGGATATCCGGGGATCGGGCGTGTCCTCGTGATCATCCCGACCTACAACGAGGCGGAGAACATCCGGCTGATCGCCGAGCGGGTACGCCGCGCCGTGCCGTCCGTCGACATCCTCGTCGCCGATGACAACTCGCCCGACGGCACCGGAGCCATCGCCGACGAGCTGGCCGCCTCCGACGACCACGTGTTCGTGCTGCACCGGCCCGGCAAGGAGGGACTCGGCGCGGCGTATGTGGCCGGATTCGGCTGGGCCCAGGACAAGGGCTACGACGTCGTGGTGGAGATGGACGCCGACGGCTCGCACGCCCCCGAAGAACTGCCCAATCTGCTCGACGCGCTGCGCGACGTCGACGTCGTGTTGGGCACCCGGTACGTGCCGGGCGGCAGCGTGCACAACTGGCCGCTGCACCGGCTCGCGCTCTCCCGCGGCGGCAACATCTACATCCGGATGGCGCTGGGCATGCCGTTCAAGGACGCGACCGGCGGCTACCGCGCGTACCGGATGGGGGTCCTCGACAAGATCGACGTGGGCACGGTGGCGTCGCAGGGGTATTCGTTCCAGGTGGAGCTGGCCTGGCGCGCGTACCGGCACGGGCTCCGGGTGGCCGAGGTGCCCATCACGTTCACCGAACGCGAACGCGGCGCCAGCAAGATGAGCGGCAACATCTTCAAGGAACAGCTGCTCAGGGTAACCGGATGGGGCCTGCGGGCCCGCCGGGACGCACTGATGGCCAAGCTGGGCCGCAAGCAGCGCACGGGCTCGACCTGGCCGTGACCGCGCGCCGGCGTGTCATGCTGGATGAGTCGAGGTGACTCAAGGAGTCTGTGATGCGCCGAGGTTGGGCTTTGCTTCCTTTGGGACTGCTGCTGCTCGCGGTGGCCGAGATCGCGGCGTTCGTGGCGGTCGTGCACGCCATCGGCGCCGGCTGGGCCTTGCTGATCGTGGTCGCGTCCAGTGTGCTCGGGCTGGCGCTGTTGCGCCGTGAGGGCGTGCGCGGGTGGCGCCGGTTCCGTGAGGTCGCCGAGTCCGGGCGGCCGCCGGGCGCTCAGGTGAGCAACTCGCTGATCGGGTTGCTGGGCGCGTTGCTGCTGGCCGTACCCGGATTCATCACGGCCGCCGCCGGCCTGCTGCTGCTGGCGCCGCCGGTCCGGGTCGTGGCCCGGCACGGCGTGGAACGCGCGACCGAACGGCGGGTGCCCGCGTCCGTGGCCGGTGACCTGTTCGGTCCGCGTCGCGTGCGGGTTCGCCGCGGCGCCCCCGTGTACACCGACGAGGATGTTCCGGTCGCGACGCCCGGCCCGGCGATCGAGGGCGAGGTCGTCGAAGGCGAGATCGTCCGCTGATCAGGCACAACGAAAGGCCGTCCCGGCGGGACGGCCTTTTTCGTGTGTGCGGCCTTCGGTTGGTGCGGCCTCTCGTGTGTCCGGCCTTTCGAGTTCGGCCTTTCGCGCGCGGCTGCGGGCTCAGCGGCCCCGGCGGGTCCGGACCTCCTGGAGCCGCTCGGCGAGGATGTCCTCCAGCTCCGAGATCGACCGCCGCTCCAGCAGCATGTCCCAGTGAGTACGCGGCGGCTTCGCCTTCTTCTGCTCAGGCTCGTTGCCGTCGACCAGCCGGGCGACACTGCCGTCGAACTTGCATTCCCAGGTGATCGGTACCTCGGCGTCGACGGCGAACGGCACCTCGAACTGGTGTCCCTTCACGCACAGGTACTCGCGGGTCTGCCGGGGCGCCAGCTCGGTGTTGCGGTCGGACTCGTAGCTGACTGCGCCAAGTCGGCTACCGCGCAGCATGCGTTCGCCCATGATCGGCTTTCCCCTCGCTCGTGGTGCTGCTCTCGTTGATGTAACGAAAGGGGCGGTCGCGAGATTCCTGCGTACCGCCTCGGTATCGGCATGGTCGTGTGTCGACGCTGTTAACGCTACGAGCGTAGCCGCCCGCGTCCCTTACCTGACACGTCGCACGCACCGCCGAGTGGACCTTGGTCCACTTTGTGATCTTTTGCGAGTTCTGCAGCTGGGGCGATATAGCTCACCGTTCCGTCCGGCCGGGCAACTCCGGCACCCTGTCCATCAACCATCCATCCGGCCCACGGCCGTCGCCGCCGATCTCGACCCGGCCTGCGCCGCCAATGCCGCCCCCGTCTGCTCCGCCGATCCCGCCGCGTGCTTCGTCGCTTTCGCCGCGGTCGTCGGCGTTGTCGGTCTGGTCTCGGTGCGTCTCGCCCCGTTCGTCGTCGGCGTTGTCGGTCTGGTCTCCTTGCGTCTCGCCCCGTTCGTCGTCGGCGATGTCGATCTGGCCTTCGCCGGCCTCGGCCCGGCTTGCGTCGGCGGCCGTCCCGGCCCGAGCGCCGCGAGGGCCGACGCCAGGTCGCTGACCTGGGCGGACAGCTGTTCGGTGCGGGCGTGGGCGGCGTCGGCGTCCGCCCGGGCGGACGCGAGGCGCCGCTCCAGGTCGGCGATATCCCGCGCGGCGGTCTCTCGTACCGCCGTTTCCCGCTCGATTCCCGTACGGCGTGCAGCCTCCAGTTCGGCGCCGGCACGCGCCGCCGCCTGCTTGGACGTGTCTGCGTCGGCGCGGGCCTGTTGCGCGGCCTGGCGGGCCTCGACGACCTCTCGTTGTAGCGCCTCGATCCGCCGGAGCGCGTCCGCGGTCTCTTGCCGGTAGGCCTCGAGCTGGGCGAGCGCCTCCGCGGCCCGCTCCGCTTCGGCCCGAGCCGTCGCGAGCTCCTGCTGGATCCGGTCGAGCTGGGCCTGGGCCGTTTCGGCTTTGGCCCGAGCCGTCGTCAGATCTTGTTGGGCCTGCTCTAGCTGGTGCTGGGTGGCCGCGGCTTCCCGCCGGGCCGAATCGGCGTCGCGTTGGGACGACTCCAGCGCTCGGCGGGCCGTCGCCGCGTCGGCCCGTTCCTCCGCGGCCTTCGCCCTTTCCTGCGTGGCGTGCGCCCGTTCCTCCGCGGCTTCGGCGCGGGCGGCGGCCAACTCGTCGCGGGCGGCGTCGCGGTCCGCCTCGGCCTGCGACCGCAGCGCGGCCGCGGCACTGGCCGCCCGGCGCGCGTCGTCGCGTTCGGCGGCGGCTCGGGCAGCGTCCTGGCCGGCGGCTTCGGCGGCGCGCCAGGCGGACTCGGCCTTTTGCCGGGCCTGGTCGCGTTCTGCGATGGCGGCCGCGGCGAGCCGGTGCGCCGTGGCGGCGGCCTCGGCGGCCTGCTCGGCGTCCCGGCGGGCCTCGTCGCGTTCCGTGTGTGCGGCCGCGACATGCCGGGCGGTCTCCGCGCGTATCTCGGCGACCTGCCGTTCCACGCCGGCGGGGGACAGCTCGGAGTGCAGCGCCTCGGTGAGCGTGCCGACGAGCTGGTCGAGGCGGTCGACCGCTTCCCACGTACGCGCCACCTGCCCGGCGAGCCCGGGCGCAGCACGGTGTCGCATCCGGACGTTGCGCGACGCCCGCTGGCATTCGCCGTCGTTGTCGCGGCAGTACCGGAACGGCCGCCCGGCGGAGGCGCGCTGGGGGACCGGCCGGCCGCAATGCGCGCAGGGACGCGTCTCGGCGGCTTCTTCGGTGGCGACGTTGTCGTCCATCGCGCATGAACCTAGCTGGGCCGATGCGATTTCCGGCGTAAGCGCGCCGACCAACATCATCCTAGGATGCATTACGGGTTGTGCCCCGCCACACAGCGACAGCACGACCCCACAAAGACCAAAAAGGAATCAACGACAACTCCTTGGTCGACCCGGCGTTTCGCCTTCGATGCTGGGGTGGTGGTTTGGTGGGAGGTCGTTGATGAGTCGCCACACCCGACCGGGCCAACGTGCACGGCGGGTCGCCGCCGTGACTGATGTAGGGAAGATTGGCGGGACCCCCACACCGAAGCCGGAGTGAGGGCCCCCCACAAACAACGCGCGGACCGGTCAGGCGCCGAGGAACTCCTTGACCGCGGGGACGACCGCGTCCGCCTTGACCATGTGGGTCTGCCCGGGCAGGGTGCGGTACGTCGCCTTGGGCAGGGCCTCGGACAGCGCCTTGGCGGCGTTGCGCATGTACTGGGGGCTCTTGCCGCCGTCCATCACGATCGCGGGGACCGTGACGCCGCTCCAGCGGTCGGCGTCGAGCGGCACGCCGCGCCCGGTGTCGCCGAGGACGCGCAGATCGTACGGGAGGGTCGGGGCGACGGCCTTGAGCTTCTTCCAGGGCGGCGTGAACGCCATGATGTTCACCATGATCGATGGCATGCCGACGTGCCGCATGAACTTCTTCAGCGCGGCGGAGCGGTCGTCGCGGGCGATCATGGCCTCGATATCGGGCACGAACGAGGGCTCGCGGGGCTCGCGGGTGTCGTCGACGATGAACGGCGGCTCGTACAGGGCGAGCTTGGTGAAGCCGGGCAGCACGTTCGCGGCGTCGGCGGCGAGTACGGCCCCGGAGGAGCAGCCGAACAGGTACGCGGATCCGCCGGCCGCGGCCAGCAGCGCGGCCAGGTCCTCGATCTCGCGGGCCGGTGACCAGGGCAGCGTGTTGCCGCTCTCGCCGCGGCCGCGCCGGTCGTAGATGTACACGGTGTAGCTGTCGGCGAGCGCCTTGGCGAGGCCGCGGGCGGGGCCGAAGTCGCGGTAGCACATGGCGCCGTCCACCAGGATCAGCGCGGGTCCGCTGCCCAGCGTCTCGTAGGCGATCGTGGTGCCGTCGGCGGAGGTGACAGTGCTCATGGCAGGTCTCGTCCTTTACGAGTAGAGGGCTTTACGAGTAGAGAGCGGTGAGGAAGCCGGTCCAGGCCTGGGCGGGCGGCGGGCCGGGGGTGAACAGTTCGTGGCCGGCGACCATGCCGCCGCGCAGGCCGCGGATGAAGCGGTACAGGGCGTCCGGCGTACGGATCCCGAGGGTGTGGGGGTTGGTGAAGTAGACCTCGCCCTCGATGGCCGGGAGGTCGGGCAGTTCCGCCTGGACCGGGTCGCCGGCGCGGGGGGCGGGGTCGAGGCCGAGCGCGGCGTGCAGGCGTTGCCAGGCGGCAGGCCAGTCGCTGATGGGTGGCCCGAACGCCGTCACCGGTGTGGCGGTGGCGCCGGGGAAGTGGCGCAGGTATTCGAGCAGCGTGTGGAAGAACAGTTCAGTGCCGTACTGCATGGCTTCGTACTCGGCGGCCCATTCGTCGCCAGGCAGGAAGCCGCTGGTGACGGTGCGCAGCACGGTGGCGGCGTTGCCGCGGCCTTCGACGAGGTACTCGTAGGCGATGAACCGGCCGTCGGGCGCGGTGTCGCTGCGGTGGGCGAAGTGGTGCGGTTCGTCGCGTGCGGTGACGCGGGAGGGCGCGATCCAGTCATCGCCGAACGCGGTCCGCACGGTGTCGCCGTCGATTTCGGTGCGTCCGACGAACCAGGAGCTCACGCCGGGTCCGGTGGCGATGGCCTCCCAGACCTGCGCGGGAGTGGCGTCGACGACCGCGTCGAGGCGGGTTTCGAACTCCTTGCCCATGATCAGTTGTCCCTTTCGAGCGCGTCGACGGCGGCATGGACGGCGACGACGATGCGATGCGTGCGGCCGCCTGGCGCGTTCTCGTCGTGGTAGCGGCTCACGAGCTGGGTGATCGCGACGGTGAGGTCTTCGGCGAACGCGGCCCGGTCGGCCGCGGTCGCGAACCGGATCTCGCCGTCCAGCGCGAACGTCGCGAGCCGCTGCTTGGCGCGGGTGGCGCCGGTGATGAGAGTGCCGACGTCGCGGACGAGCTGGGCCGCGACGGCGAGCAGCCAGCGGGCGGAGAGCCGGTCCGGCGACCGCGACGGGTCGGGCGCTACGGCGGCCATGGCGTTGGGTGAGATGACGTAGGAGGCGGCGGTGGCCTGCAGCATCCGCTCGGTCACGTTGCCCTTGCGGCGTTCCTCGACGAGGTTGACGAGGCCGTGCTGCTCGAGCGTGCGCAGGTGGTAGTTGACCTTCTGCCGGGGTAGTCCGACCTTGCCGGCCAGCATGGTCGCCGACCCGGGCACGGCCAACTCGGCGAGCAGCCTGCTGCGGATCGGGTCCAGGGAGACCTCGGCGGCGGCCGGGTCTTCGATCACTGCGACGTCGTCCATGGCGGCCACTCTGCCACCGAAAGGAAAAGTTGTCTAGCCTGAATTTCTATTCGGTTCGGAACCGGTGCGCGGCGATCATCGCCGCGCGTCGCACCTCCGGCCGCGAGAGCGCGTCCTCGCCGTCGAACGCCTGATCCGCGACGCCGACCGGCGACAGGGCGGCGACCTCGGCGTCGCCGATCGCCGCCAGCAACGCGTCGGCGAACCGGTCGGCGCCGATCACCAGGTAGGGCCGGTCGAAGTACGGCCGCCGGACCGCCGGCACGATCGCGGCCAGGCCAAGGCGGTTCTGCCAGGCCCCGGCCGCCTCGTAAGCCGCGCACAGACCGGTTTCACGGCCGCCGATGCCGTCGGCCCGCAGCGCGTCGGCCAGGTGGGACGCCGCCGGCTCCGCGGCCACCGCAACCCCCAACCATTTCTGGTACGGGGGCCAGCGCCGCCCCAACAGCAGCAACAACCGGCCTGCCTCGCGGGCCAGACGCGCGGCGACCAGCCGCGAGCCGAAGTCGTCGCCGGCCTCGGCGGCCCGCCCGACGAACGCCTCCTCCTGGCCGATCCGGTGCCATTGGCTGGCCAGCACGTAGCGCCACACGTCGTCCGGGTACCAGGCGAGCCGTCGCCGGACGGCGGTCAGGTCGCCGAGATCGTCGTGGAAGACCGCGCCGCCGGTGACCTCGGCGAGCCGTTGCCACGGCGTGGCCAGCCAGTCCAGCAGCGTCACGCCGGCCAGCGGGTCGAAGCCCAGCCGCTCGGCGCACCACGTACCGACGTCGGTGATCGTGATGTAGTGCGCGACCGGCCCGTCCGTGGCGGCCATCCACCGCACCTTGTCGCCGGGCTGCGACGCGAAATGCGTGGACCATCCCCGGAACCGCTTCGGCAGCCGCTCGGAGAGCAGTGCGGACAAGTCCGCGCCGTGGCGCCGTACGTCGTCGGGACGCAGGAACAGCTCCAGCCGCGGTCCCCAGTCGTGGTCGGTGGAGCGCGCGGCATCGAAACCGAGCACGTCCGAGCCGGGGCCCACCCGGGCGGCCGCGTGCGGCAGGTCGCCGAGCAGCGGCCGCACCGCCTCGGCGTAGAACAGCCGGCACAGCTCCAGGCCTTTCATCACCCCGGCAATCTCGACCGGTGCCGTCGCCGCCGCAAGCCGTTATCCGCGCCGGCTGGGCCGCCCAGGAGTTGCCGCACAACACGAACAACGAGGTCACCGGCGGGATCTGGCGGGTCACCCGCGACGACGGAAGCACCGCGGTCCTGAGGATCGTGACCACCCGGCTCGCGCTCGGCCGACCGGCGCCGACCGCGTAGCGCACCGCGCGCCGCCGATTGATGTGCAACGCCGGGCGCGCGCCCGATCGCCGGCCTGGATCACACCTCGGCGGTGATTGCGGCTCACTCTTGGTTCGGTGTCGCGGGGGCGTCGGCCGGGTCGTGGGTGGCGGACCAGCTGGCCAGCAACTTCACGGCGTCGTCGTCGGGTGAGCCTGCTTCGGCACTGAAGACTATGAGGGAAAGGCCAGGGTCGGCGGGCAGTTCCATGACCTCGTACGACAGGTGCAGCTCCCCGACGACGGGGTGGTGGAAGTGTTTGAGCCCGGTGCGGTGCAGGCGGACGTCGTGGGCGGCCCAGCGGACGCGGAAGTCGTCGCTGCGGGTGCATAGTTCCCCGACGAGGTCGATCAGGGCCTCGTCGTAGGGGTCGCGGCCGGCTTCGGTGCGCAGCATGGCCACGCTGTCGTCGGCGGCCCGTTCCCAGTCAGGCCAGAAGTCGCGGGCGCGGGGGTTGAGGAAATTGAAGCGGGCGTGGTTGACCGGTCGGGCCGGGTCGGCGAACACGGGCGCGAACAGCGCTTGGGCGAGGGGGTTGGCGGCGAGGACGTCCAGGCGCCCGTTATGGACGAAGGCCGGCACCTCGGTCATCCCATCGAGGATGCGCTGGACGCTCGGCCGGACCTGCTGGGTCGGGGGTTTGCGCCGGGTGCGAGCCGCAGGGCCGGCGGTGCGGGCGAGGTCGCCCAGGTGCGCCCGCTCGGCCTCGTCCAGTTGCAGTGCTCGGGCCAGGGCGTCAAGCACGCTGTCGGAGACACCGCTGAGGTTGCCTCGCTCGAGTTGGGAGTAGTACTCGACGCTGACGCCGGCCAGGTCGGCGACCTCGCTGCGGCGCAGCCCCGGCACTCGCCGGTTGCGGTTGTAGCTGTGCAGGCCTGCCTGCTCAGGGGTGATCTTGGCCCGGCGGGAGCTGAGGAACGCCTTGACCTCGGCACGGTTGTCCACGCCTCCAGGCTAGGGCGGAAGCCGGGGGTGAAGGGTGTGCTGCCAGTACGCCTTCCAGCAGTGACTTCTGCGCGCTGCCGGCACCCGGTTGCATGGTGTTTGCCGCCGTGGGCCGGAGGCGTCAGGTGACCGGCCGGTGACGCGTGGCTTCGATTCGTGATGGAGGACGTGAGGACATGGCTGAGAAGAAGGTGTGGCTGGTCACCGGTGCTGGCCGGGGCATGGGTGTGGACATCGCGCGGGCGGCCCTGGCGGCTGGGCACGCGGTCGTCGCCACCGGTCGCAATCCGGACAAGGTCGCCCAGGCCGTCGGTGCCTCCGACGACCTGCTGACGGTGAAACTCGACGTGACCGACCCGGCCGACGCCCAGGCCGCCGCACGGGCTGCCGTGGACCGGTTCGGCCGCATCGACGTGCTCGTCAACAACGCGGGCAACTTCTACGCCGGGTTCTTCGAGGAGATCAGCCCTCAGGACTTCCGGGCACAGGTCGAGACCACCCTGTTCGGCCCGGTCAACGTCACCCGCGCGGTGCTGCCCCTCATGCGCGCCCAGCGCTCGGGGCTGGTAGTGGCGATCTCGTCGACCGCCGGCCTGGTCGGGCAGGAGTTCTGCACCGCGTACGCCGCGTCGAAGTTCGGCGTCGAGGGCTGGATCGAGTCGCTGACCCCCGAGGTCGCGCCGTTCGGCATCCGCACGATGCTCGTCGAGCCCGGCTTCTTCCGCACCGAGCTGCTCACGCCGGAGTCCACCAGCTACGCCGAGCCCTCGATCGACGACTACGCCGAGCGCACCAAGCAGACCGTCACTGCCTGGAACGGCATGAACGGCCAGCAGAGTGGTGACCCCGCCAAGCTCGCCAAGGCACTCGTCCGGCTGGCGAGCCAGGACGAGCCGCCGCTGCGCTGGGCCGCCGGCGCCGACGCCGTCGGGGTCTTCGAGCAGAAGGCCAAGGACCTCCTCGCCCAGGCCGACGCCTACCGCGACCTGTCATCATCGCTCGCCCACGACGATGCCTCCTGAAACCAGCCTCCGACCTGGCGATATCAGCCCGCACCGACCGCCCGGCGGCCGCTGACGGCGGGTCGGTGGGCCAGGTGGCGATGGCCTGCGTGCTGAAGAACCACATCGTCAACGGGCTCATCGTCGGCGCCACGCCGGCCGGGGGCCGTCCTACACCGAGAGAAGAGACAACACCTATGGCATCGACATTGACCGGCACCGTCGCCCTCGTCACCGGCGCGAGCAGCGGTATCGGCGCCGCCACCGGCCGCCAGCTCGCCGAGCTTGGTGCCTCCGTCGCGCTCGTGGCACGCCGCAAGGACCGCCTCGACACGCTGGTCGCCGACATCGAACGGGTCGGCGGCACGGCCCTGGCAGTGGCGGTGGACATCACCGACCGCACCCAGGCCGAAGCGGCCGTACAGCAGGCCGCCGAGCGATTCGGACGGTTGGACATCCTGGTCAACAATGCCGGCCTGATGCTGTTGGGCCCCGTCGTCGGTGCGGACGCCGAGGAATGGGACCGCATGATCGCCATCAACGTCCAGGGTCTGCTTTACACCACCCGCGCCGCCGTCCCGCACCTGCTGCAGGCCGCCGAGGATGGCCCGCGTCGGGTCGCCGACATCGTCAACATCAGCTCGATCGCCGGCCGTGTCGCCTGGAACGGCTATGGCGTCTACAACCTGACCAAGTTCGGCGTGAACGGGTTCACCGAGTCCCTGCGTCAGGAAGTCACCCGGCGGCACGTGCGCGTCGGTGTTCTCGAGCCGGGTGGCGTGGCGACCGAACTGGGATCGCACAACAGGCCCGAGGTCCGCAAAGAGATGATCGACCCCTTCAACGAGCAGACCGAGGTCCTCGCCTCGCAGGACATCGCCGACGGCGTCGCCTACATGGTCACCCGCCCCCGCCACACCGCCATCGGCGAGCTGTGGATCATGCCCACCGACCAGGTCTGACCACATCCACGGTCTGGGGACAGCTAGAAAAGCGCGGCGGCCGCCATGGGTGCGCGCTGCGGGCCGGAGCCGCCACCAGCTCGCCGCCAGTGCGACCGCCGGACGCAAGATCACCCGCGTTTGCGGCTGGTGACACGCTTGTTACCGGCACCCCGTGACCGCCGCCACGCCGGCCGGTCCGGGTCGGTAGCATCCACCGGGATCGTTGCGCGGGGGGTGTGAGATGGCGTTGCGGAAGGTCGCGGCCGCGGCGGCGGCGTGCGCCCTGCTGCTGGTGCCCGCGCCCGCCCAGGCGCGCGCCAACCAGTGCGACACGGTGCCCGCACCGGCCCAGGTCAGCAAGGCCGAGCCGTACGAGGACCAGCTCTACGACCCGGACCGCCTCGCGCCGCTGGCCACCGGCGCCGGCGTACGGGTGGCCGTGATCGACTCCGGGGTGGACGCGTCGCACCCGCAGCTGCGCGGCCACGTCCTGGCGGGCCGGGATGTGCTGCACGGCGACGCGACCGCCCGGCAGGACTGCGTCGGGCACGGTACGGCCGTGGCCAGCATCATCGCGGCGCAGCCGGTGCCGGGCGTTGGGTTCCGGGGGCTCGCGCCGGGCGTCGAGATCCTGCCGATCCGGGTCAGCGAGCAGGAGAGGATCGACGGCAAGGCGCAGGGTGACCCGGGCAGCCCGGCCAAGTTCGCCCAGGCGATCAGGTGGGCCGCCGACCCGCGGGGCGGGCACGCCCAGGTCATCAACCTGTCGCTGGTGATGACCGTGGACGACGCCCGGGTCCGCCGCGCGGTGGCCGACGCGGTCGATGCCGGCGTGGTGGTCGTCGCCGCAGCCGGCAACGACGAGCAGGAGGGCAACCCGAGGCCGTACCCGGCGTCCTATCCGGATGTCATCGGGGTCGGCGCGATCGGCCCGGACGGGCAGCGAGCCCCGTTCTCCCAGCACGGCGACTACGTCGACATCATGGCCGCCGGCGACAAGATCACCGTGGCGGCGCGGCACGCCGGGCACACCACCGGGCAGGGCACGAGCTACGCGGCGCCATTCGTGGCGGCCACCGTGGCGCTGATCGAGCAGCGGTTTCCCACGCTCACCCCGGCCCAGGTCACCCGCCGGCTGATCGCCACCGCCGACCCGGCGCCCGGCGGCGGTCGCAGCGACGAGTACGGGTACGGGCTGGTCAACCCGTACCGGGCGGTGACTGAGACGCTCGGCCCGGACGAGCCCCCGCCGCCGGCCCCGGCCGTGGTGCACACCGAGGATCCGGCGGTGGTGGCGTTCCAGGCTCGCCGGGAGCGCGCGCAGGAGATGTCGCTGATCGTCGCCGCGATCGGCGCCGGCGTGGTCGTGCTGGTCGGCCTGCTGGCGATGGTGCTGCGCCGCGGCCGCCGCCGCGGGTGGCGGCCGGCGGAGCCGGAGCCGACCACGCCCGAGCCTACGCGACCGGCGGCATCGGAGTCGGTCACGCCCGGGCGTACCTGACCAGCAGGGCACCGGTCGATGTCGGGACGCTGCTGTCGAGCCGCCACGCGCGCAGCCCGCCGTCGTCGGGGAACAACCGCTTGCCGGTGCCGAGCAGCACCGGGTCGATCATCAGGCGCAGCTCGTCGACGAGGCCGGCCGCCATCAGCGTTTGGACCAGCTTGGGGCTGCCGATCAGGTGCAGCTCGCCGTCGCCGCGTCGCGCCAGCTCGGCCACCGCGGCCGGAACGTCGCCGCTGAGCAGCGACGAGTTCGCCCAGTCCAGCGGAGCCGAGAGCGTGGTCGAGGCGACATACTTGGGCTTGCTGTTCAGCGGGCCGGCCAGCATCTGCTCGTCGGCGCCGGCCTTCGGCCAGTGCGCGGCGAAAATCTCGTAGGTGCCGCGTCCGAGCAGGTACGCGTCCGCCGCGGCGACGCCCTCGATCACGAAGTTGTGCGCTGCGGCGTCGAAGTAGGGCATGTGCCAGCCGCCGTGCGGGAATCCGCCGCTGGGGTCCTCGTCGGGTCCGCTCGGGGACTGCACGACCCCGTCGAGACTCATCCACTCATCCGCGATGATCTTCACAGCCGTACCTCCATCAGGTTTGTCAGATTGTCGAGCGCGAGCTCCCAACCGGCCTCGACCTGGTCCGCGACCTCGGGCATCGCCGCGGCGAGCGCGTCGAGGCGCTCGTGGGTGAGGGTGAGCAGCGTGCCGCCGCCAGCGGCATCGAACGTGATCGTCAGCAGCGAATCGAACCGCGGGCCGGCCTCCTGTTGCGGGCCGACGAACCCCCACCGGAACACCAGCTTGCGGTCGGGGACGAGCTCGAGCAGTTCGGCGTCGAACCCCCCGGCGTCGCGGCCGGCGTCGGCCTGCCAGATGCGGAACCGGCCGCCGGGGCGTTCGTCGACCTCGGCGCGGGTCACCGACAGGCCGCCCGGCGCCATCCACTGTCGCAACAACTCCGGGTCGAGCCAGGCCTGGTACACCTTGGCCGGTTCGGCGGGGATGGTCCGCTGGAGACGGACGACGGTCATGACGGCTCCTCCTTAGCCATGCCCTCACGGCCCTCGCTGCGCTCGGTGCATTCGGTCATGACGGCGTCTCCTCGGGCGTGAACATGGCGTGCAGGGCGTCGAGCCGCTCGGTCCAGTACCGCTCGTAGAAGCGCAGCCAGGCGGTCGCGTCGGCGAGTGGGCCGGGGTCGAGCCGGCAGACGTGCCGGCGACCGGCCACGGTACGGCGCACCAGGCCGGCGTTCTCCAGCACCTTGACGTGCTTCGACGCGGCGGCGAACGACATGGTGAGCGGCTCGGCGAGCTCGCCCACGGTCAGTTCGCCGCCGGCGAGACGGCGCAGCATGGAGCGGCGCGCCTCGTGCGCGAGCGCGTGGAACACCGCGTCCATGCCCACCGAATCTTCAACCATGTGGTTGAACATAACGCTTCAGCGTCGAAAGCTCAACCACTTGGTTGAATTTCTACGTCGCCGTCGACCGTTACGCCTACCCGCGCAGCTGCGGCAGGCGCTGCCCGGCCGGCACGTTGAATGTCTCCTGGGCGAGCAGCGGCCGCACCGCCCGCTCGAACTGCGGCGTCACGAACGCGCGCCGCAGCACGTTGTCCGCGAGCGTGTTGCCGAGCGCACCCATGATCATGGCCTGGTCCAGGGACAGGTAGCGCCGGGCCACCGTGCCGCTCCCTACCGCGACCGCGTCGTAGAAGCCGCCCGACCCGTAGGCGTCGAAGTTCGCCTTCAGCTTGGCCAGGTTCGCCAGCACTGGCCCCTTCGCGTACGGCAGGGCCAGGAACGCCGCGTGCGGGGTGACCACGCCGTCGCCGTAGATCGCCGGAGGGCCGGGGGGACGGCAGGTGCCGAAACCGGCGTCGTACTTGCCGCCCTGCACATCGGACGGATAGCCGTCGGTGTCCATGCCCATCGCGTCCACGCCCCACGCCGCGTACCCGCCGAACGGGTTGGAGGCGGGCGAGAAGCCCCAGTAGCCGTACTGGGCGTCGTTCAACCCGTGCTCGATCTGCGCCGCCACGGTCGCCGGGTGGTTGCGGCCCCAGCTGTCGGGACCCCACCGCTCCTCCGGCACGAACAGGTCCGGCATCAGCGCCTCGAACATGTCGCCGCCCCAGCTCGGCACGAAGGTGATGCCTCGGTACCGGTACGAGCCCTCGTACACCGGGACGCCGAGGTGGGTGGTGTCGAAGCCCTGCGGTTCCATCTCCTGCCAGCTGTAGTCGCAGTTGTCCGGCAGCGTCCGCATGGTGTTGAAGTACGCCTGCGGCGGGATCTGCCCGGCCCCGATCCCCAGGTACGTGGCGATCCGCGGCTCCGTGACGGTGATGTCGTAGTGGTTGCAGGTGAACCAGACCCCGGATCGCATGACCGAGCAGCCGGGCGGCTGGGTGTCCCAGAACCCGCCCGCGATCAGCCCGCGGGTGCCGAACGGCGTGCTGGCCGCGGGGTTGTAGTAGAAGCCGAAGTTCATCGCCCGCAGGATCCGGTCCGCCGTCGCCCGCAGCTGCGGCATCGCCCCCCCGACAACACGCAGCGCCGCCGCCAGCCACCCGTTGTCCACGCTGGACAGGAACGGCGTGACGGTGCTGCCGTCGTCCGGCCACACGGTCACCACGGAGCCGTCGCGCGGGTCGTACCAGTTGTAGTACATGCCGGACGCGGTGTGGTGCCGCAGCCCGGCCAGCGTGTCGAGGGTCTTGGAGACCCGGGCGGTGGCCTCGGAGCCGGAGATGATGCCGAGGTCGCGGGCCACCACGGCGGACCACATGTAGCCGCCGATGTTGGTCGGGGAGGTGTAGGTCGACGGGGTGCTCAGGTCGCCGTGGATGTTGTCGGCGACCAGGCCGGTGTGCGGGTCCGTCATCGCGGTCAGCGACCGCCAGGTGTCCTCCGCGTAGGCCTTCAGCGCGCGGTCCGCGCCGGGCGCGGCGGTCGCCGCGGTGCCGCCCGAGACGATCAACACCAAGGCAACCAGGGGTACGAGGAGACGGCGCATTGCGGTTCTCCCTCCTTGAGTCCGGTGGTGGCGATGCCGCGCATGATTGCCGGTTTGTTGGATTACCAATACCAGTAATCCGTAAATCCAAAGATCGGGCAAATCGCCACTACACCATAATGACAGTTATGGTGTAGTCGGCCCTGCTCGACCTGCTCAAGGAGGCCGACTGGCTCACCGACCTGCTGTTGAGCGTCGGCCGCTCTTCACTGGCTAGCGCCACCGAGGTTCAGTAAGGACGCCACCGTTCTTCAGTAGGGTGCGACACGAGAGTTCAGTGGTCGATCACCCCTGAGTCGTTCAGCGCGGCGCCGTCGCCATCGTCTTCCGTACGGCGTGCCGTGGCCGTAAACAGATGTCGGTGACCGGTCCGCCCTGCCAGGATTTCGCCATGCTCGTCACCCTGACACCTGGCGTCGACCGCGATCGCGTCCTTGAACTGCTCCGATCCGCCTCCATCGAGATCAGCAACAACCACGGCAAGCAGGATGGCTACGTGCGGTGGGCAATGGACGTCGGCCGGATGCTGCGTGGTCAGATCGCCCGTTCCGACCTGGACCAGCTCCTGTTCACGCCGGCCTTCTACCGGCTTGTCGATCCGGCGCTGATGGGTACGCCGCAGGGCCTCCAGCTGCTCGAAGCCGAGATGTCCGAACGCCAGGCCCTGCTCACCGCGGCCTTTGAGACGCTCCAGGAGCAGATAGGCACGTGGACGGCCACGGCGGGCAAGGTCGTGGCGGTGGTGGACAGCAGCGTGTTCCTGTCCCACCCCGCATGGACCCGCGACGACGACCCGACAGCGGTCATCGCGAGCATCCCGTGGGCGGAAGAACTCGGTGTCGGGTTCGAGGATGTCCTGCTCGTGCTGCCCGAGGTGGTGATCCGGGAGTTCGACCGGCTCAAGGAATCGTCGAACCAGAAGACCCGCTATCGGGCCTCGGTGACGCTGGCCGTCGTCGACAACCTGCTGGCTGACCCGTACGGCACGGTGACGATCCGGCTCAAAGACAACGACTGGAATGAGGTGGCCGAGCGCGGGGAGATGCCGCGCGGCGAGGTCCAGCTGCGGGTGTTCTACGACGATCCGGCGCACCGGCCAGTTCCGGACCCGGACGCGGAGATCATCGATCGGGCTGTCGCGGTGCAGACCCTCGCGGGTAAGGCGGTCCGGCTGGTGACCATGGATACGGGGATGGGGCTCAACGCGCGCCGTGCCGGGCTGCTGGTGAGGAAGCCGGCGAGGGAGATCGAGACGCCGCCGGCCGAGGGCCAGTCAGCCCGGGCACGCCGCCGGGCCGCGACCGAGGCCGCCGAGATGACAACGCCATGATCCGCTGGCTGCCGCCGAGCAGGCATGGGCGCCAACCGCGCGCTCGGCGGCATGAGCGAGCGTTGCAGGGATCGCTGCATTGGCGCGTAAGCGTCAGCGCGGTGGGCGGGGCAGCCGGCTCAGGAGGGCGACGGCGAAGAGCATCGGGATCAGCGCGGACAGCGTCCACGTCAGTCCCACGAGCTCGGCGGCCCAGCCGATCACGGCAGGACCGAGCAGGATGCCCGCGTACGTGAACGTCGTAAACCGGGAGACGAGGGCAGCTGTGGCGGGTCCGGTGTGACCTGACTGCCCGACTGCGCTGAAGGTCAGCGGGAGCAGGACGGACGTGCCGAGGCCCATGACGGCGAACCCGACGATCGCGACGGCTGGCTGGGGAGCGAGCACGGCCACCGCGAGGCCGCAGGCTGCGATGAGCCCGCCGGTGCGGAAGACGAGCGGGGCGCCGTAACGCGCAGTCAGGCGGTCACCGACCAGCCGTCCGCTCGTCTGACCGGCCGTGTAGGCCGTGACCGCGGTCGCGGCGAGGCCGAACGAGGCGCCTCTGCTGTCGTGGAGGAAGATCGCGCCCCAGCCGAGGGCGGCGCCCTCGCAGACCATCAGGGCCGTGCCGGTCAGGCCGAGTGCCATGACCGTTGCGGTCCAGCCGCCACGCCACCCGAGGTGGCGGCGTGCTGGAGCCGGACCGCTGTGGCGATCCGTCGCGGCGGGCAGCAGGAGCGGCCCGAGTCCGAGTCCGCCGGCGAGGAGCACAGTCGCGGCGGCGACGAGCTGCGCGGCGGTTGAGACGCCGGTGTGTGCCAGGGCGGCCGCCGCGAGGGAGGCGACGACCGCGCTGACGCTCCAGGCGGCGTGGCAGCCGTTGAGGATGGGACGTCCATTAAGCCGTTCGACGGTGACGGCGTGTGCGTTCATGGCGGCGTCCGTGGTTCCGTGCACGGCGCCGAGCGCTGTGGCGACCAGGGCGAACTCGACCGGGCCGCCGACCAGGCCGAGGACGGCCAGCAGCAGCGGCATGACGAGGAGCGAGGCGCGCAGGACGGGCCGGCTCCCGACCCGGGCGACCAGCGGCCCGACGAACTGCATGCAGGCGAGGGCGGCCAGGGCGAAGAGCACCCCGACGACCCCGAGCTGGCCGTCTGTCAGGTGGTGCTGCGCCTTCAGGGCAGGTAGTCGCACGATGTACGTCGACAGTGCGAGCCCGTTGAGGAAGAAGACAGCCGTGGCGGGCCATCGGCCCGCGCCGCCGGCCCGCGCGGTCGGCTGGGCCGGTGTGGTCTGGTCCTGGATCGTCATCGTGCGACCTCCGGTCGTGGGACCCGGGGAATCGGGTCTGCACGGACGACGAACGCAGCGGGCGGCTCCTCGACAGGAGGAGGCGTCGGATTTAGCCGCGGACCTCGGCGATGCGTCGACGCAGGTAGCGCCGCTCGGGCTCGGTGGGGGCTTGGGTTAGCGCCTGTTCGTACGCGGCGGCGGCCTCCGTCCGCCGGCGTAGCCGGCGCAGCAGGTCCGCACGGACGGCTGGGAGCAGGTGGTAACCGTCGAGCGTGTCCGAGGAGTCGAGGGCATCGACGAGCGTCAGCCCGGCCTCCGGCCCGTCGGCCATCGCCACTGCGACCGCCCGGTTGAGCTCGATGAATGGCGACGGGGTGAGGCTGGCCAGCTGCTCGTACAGGACAGAGATCCGCCACCAGTCCGTGTCCTGCGCGGTGGCTGCGGTGGCGTGGCACGCCGCGATGGCGGCTTGGAGCTGGTACGGGGTGGTGGTGCCGGTGAGCAGGCGCACGCCCTCATCGATCAGCCCGCGGTGCCACCTGGCCCGGTCCTGCTCGTCGAGCGGGACCAGGTCGCCGGCGTCGTTGGTACGCGCATCAGCGCGCGCGTGGTGGAGCAGCATCAGCCCGAGCAGACCGCGTACCTCGGTCTCGGTGGGCATCAGCTGCTCCAGGAGCCGGCCCAGCCGGATCGCCTCTTCGGCCAGCTCTCGCCTTCCGGAGTAGCCCTCGTTGAACAGCAGGTAGACCACGCCCAGCACGCCAGTGAGCCGCTCCGGCAGGAGATCCGGCGCAGGGACGCGGTAGGGGATGCCTGCCTCCCGGATCTTGGCCTTGGCGCGGAACAGCCGCTGCGCCATTGTCGCAGTTGGCGTCAGGAACGCCCGGGCGATCTCCTCGGTCGTGAGGCCGGCGACCGTTCGCAGGGTGAGGGCGACCCGGGCGTCCAGGGGGAGCGCGGGATGGCAACACGTAAAGACCAATCGCAACCGGTCGTCGCCCCACTCGTCGTCCTCGGCGTCCGGCACCTTGGCCGCCTCCCTTAGCTTCGTTGCCTCGACGTTGCTACGGCGCAGCCGGTCGAGGGCACGGTTGCGCGCGGTCGTGGTCAACCACGCCCCGGGTCGCCGGGGTACGCCGTCATCAGGCCAGTGCGCCAGGGCCGCCTCGAAGGCGTCCTGGACGCACTCCTCGGCCAGCTCCCAGTCGCCAGTGAGGTGGATGAGCGTCGCCAGCACCTTGACCCGCTCCTCGCGGAAGGCAGCGGCGACGGCGTCTCGGGCGCTCACCTTTCCCAGAATGGGCGTAGCTCGAGGGTCCCGAATGCCGCTGCCGGGTGCTTCGACGCGATCTCGATCGCCTCGTCGAGGTCGGCGCACTCAAGGATGTCGAAGCCGCCGATCTGCTCCTTGGTCTCCGCGAACGGCCCGTCCGCGACGAGCACCTCGCCGGCCCTCACACGTACCGTCGTCGAGTCACGGACAGGGCGTAGTCGGTTGCCCATCCGCCGCACACCGCGACCCTCCATCTGGTCAATCCAGGGCTGGGGGTCCGCGTTGGGCTCGACGTCCTCATCAACGCAGACCAGCATCAGGTACCTCACGTCTCCTCCTTCTCATTCATCGTCCGGAAGGACGACGAACGGCAAAGCGCCATTCTCGACATGCCATGCACCCTCCGCACCGGGGGCGCGGCTCCCGGCGGGCAGGCTACTGCGGTCGCCGCCGTGCCGCAGCCGTGATGTCATACGCACAGCCCCGCACCAGGCCCACCGGTCAGCCGAAGGTCCAGCAGATCTATCCGACGGCCGCTCCTGCTCCAACGCCGGGCGCCGCCGGCGCGACTACGACAAGCCAACGCTGCTGGCAGAAGACAGCAACCCGGACGCTCAGGCCCGCTACACCGTAGTTTCCCGACGATGGGTTCGCGGACTTGTTCCCCTCGGGGCGGGGCCGCCCGTCGATGCCGGGGTCGGTGGCGGCCTCGATCCTGACCTTGCAGACGCTGTTGGATCTGTCGGATGCCGAGACCGCGGAGGCGGCCCGGTGTGATCTGCGGTGGAAAGTCGCTACCGGGATGGCGTTGGACCACAAGGGGTTCCACCCCTCGACGTTGACCTATTGGCGGCAGCGGTTGGCGCGTTCAGCGCGTCCGGACCGCATCAACGACGCGGTCAGGCAGGTGATCGAGGCAACCGGGGTTCTGCGGGGCCGGCACCGCCGGGCCGTGGATTCCACGATCCTGGCCGATGCGGTGGCCACCCAGGACACCATCACTCAGCTGATCGCGGCGGTGCGTCGGGTGGGTCGGGTGGTGCCCGGCGCGGCCGAGCGGATCGCGGCGGTGTGTACCGGGCATGACTACACCCGGCCGGGTAAGCCGGGTATCGACTGGGACGATCCCGGCGCCAAAGACGCGTTGGTTTCGGCCCTGGTCAAGATTGCCACCGCGCTGCTGGCCGCACTCGCCGACGGCAAGCCCGACGAGCAGGCCCAGCAGGCCCTCGCCCTGTTGGCGTTGGTCGCCGGGCAGGACGTGGAACCAGCAGAAGGATCCGACGGCAGTGACGGGCGGTGGCGCATCGCCCGCAAGGTGGCCGAGGACCGGGTCGTGTCCACCGTGGATCCCGACGCGAGACACACCCGCAAGTCTCCCGAGGCGCGCCGCGACGGGTACCGGGCCCACGTAGCGGCCGAACCGGCCACCGGCATCATCACCGACGAGGCGCTAACCAAGGCCGCTGGAACCGACAACTCCGACCCCGCCGTAGCCGAACGGTTCCTGGCGCGACCTCGCCGAACGCGAGCAACCCACCGAGAGCCACGACGACGATGGCCAGGACACCAGCCAGCACCGGCAGTGGTACGGCGACTCGGCCTACGGCACCGGCGACCTACGCGACGCGATCGACCGGGCCGGGGACACCGCGGTGATCAAACCCAAGCCGCTGCAGGCCCCCGTCGAGGGCGGGTTCACCGTCGATGACTTCACCGTGGACGAGCAAGCCGGCACGGTGACCTGCCCCAACGGCACCACCCGGGTGGCCACCTTCGGCGCGGCCTGCCGCGCCTGCCCGCTGCGCCAGCGGTGCACCAAGTCCAAGACCGGCCGCAAGATCGTCCTGCATGACCGGGACGACCTGCTCCGCCAGGCCCGCCACGACTGGAAGACCAATCCCGAGCTACGCCAGCGCTACCAGCACCACCGACCCAATATCGAGCGGGTCATCTCCCAACTGGCCAGCCGCGGCGGACGCCGCCTCAAACTGCGCTACCGCGGCACCACCCCCAACAACGCCTGGCTCAAACGTCGCACCGCCGCCCTCAACCTCCGCAACCTCATCGGCCGCGGCCTCCACCGCACTGCCGGTGGCTGGGCCATCGCGACCACCTGACCGATCGATTCGGCTCCACACCGAGAAACCGACCCAGCCAGGCCGCCACCGCGCCCTGCGCCCCGCCCGGCCCGACTGAAGCCCCGACAACGCCACCGCCACACGGCCCACACAACCCGGACAGCATCGGCCTCACCGAGCCAGGCCAGAAACGCC
>DASYTU010000298.1:0-33964 GCA_036001925.1 Actinoplanes sp. | reverse complement strand
GCGCGTGTAACGGCGGGACGGCTCCCGGCGCTTTGTGAGGTGACTGTCCAGCGCGCGACGGAAGGCCAGCAGGATGGTGAACTACACGGCAGAGCCGAAGTGGCAGGCCAGTGCGGGGTCGCGACTCCCGCGCGGTTCCCGCGGCGTCGCCGACGACATCGCCGGGCACATCCGCAGCGGGCGGCTCCCGACCGGGTCCCGACTGCCGACGTACCATGCCTTGGCGCAGAGGTATCACGTGTCCCTCTCGACGGTGCAACATGCGATCGCGCTGTTGAACGCCCGCGGCTTGACACGAGGCCGGCGACGCAGCGGCGTACAAGTCCTCTGAACGGCTCGTGGCGGGCACCAGCCGCGATATGAGCCGGGCAGTATCTATCAACATGGATGCATCGGGTCTACGGTGACGGCACCCGCTTGTCACCGTAAGGAGACCTGTCGTGCAACGAAGACCGTCCCACCCTGTGATGGCGGCGCTGGCAGCCGGCACCGTCACCGTGGCATTGATCATGCCGTCCCCCGCCGCGGCCGCGCCGGACCCGAGCGCCCCCACCGTGGCCGCCAGCGACGCGGGTCAGATCGCGCCGTCCGTCATGAAGGCGTTGCAGCGCGACCTCAAGCTCTCCGCCGGGCAGGCACACGCCCGGCTGGCCCGTGAGGCGACGGCCGCCCGTACCGAAGCCGCGCTGCGGCGGAGCCTCGGCGCGGACTTCGCCGGCGCATGGCTGAACGCCGACGCCTCCACCCTCACCGTGGCGGTTACCAGCAGGTCGGGCGTCTCGAAGATCAAGGCGGCGGGCGCGTCGCCGACCGTGGTCGCGCGCAGCGAACGCCAACTGAACGCGGTGAAGGACCGGCTCGACGCGGCCGCGTCGCGGGCGTCGCAAGCCGTCTCCGGGTGGTACGTCGACGTCGCCAACAACACGGTGACGGTCACCGCGCGGAACTCCGCCGCCGCGTCCGCATTCGTGGCCGCCAGCGGCGTGCCGGCCGGGGCGGTGCGCATCAGCGTCACCGGCGAGGCCCCGCGCGTGCTCTATGACGTACGCGGTGCCGACGCGTACTACATCGGCGGCGGCCGCTGCTCGATCGGCTTCTCGGTCAACGGCGGCTTCGTCTCCGCCGGGCACTGCGGCACAACCGGAACCGCGACCCTGGGATACAACCAGGTCGCGCAGGGCACCTTCGCCGGCTCGTCGTTCCCGGGCAACGACTACTCATGGGTCCGGGTCAACTCCAATTGGACGCCGCGCGGCGTGGTGAACAACTACGCCGGCGGTGAGGTCTCCGTCGCGGGCTCGACCGAGGCCGCCGTCGGCGCGTCGATCTGCCGCTCCGGCTCCACCACCGGCTGGCACTGCGGCACCATCTCCGCCAAGAACCAGACCGTCAACTACGCCCAAGGCTCGGTCAGCGGCCTGACCCGCACGAACGTGTGCGCGGAACCCGGCGACTCGGGCGGCTCGTGGCTGTCCGGCAACCAGGCGCAGGGCGTCACCTCCGGCGGCTCCGGCAACTGCACCTCCGGCGGCACCACGTACTTCCAGCCGGTCAACGAGATCCTGTCCGCGTACGGGCTGACCCTCGTCACCAGTGGTGGCAACCCGCCGCCGCCCACCGGCTGCTCCGGCTACGAGTTCACGTACACCGGATCACTGTCCAGCGGCGCGTCGGCGTACCAGCCGAACGGCAGCTACTACTACTCGTCCGCCTCCGGCACCCACCGCGGCTGCCTGGACGGGCCGTCGGGCGTCGACTTCGACCTCTACCTGCAGAAGTGGAACGGTGCCTCCTGGGTGAACGTCGCCAGCGGCATCACGAGCGCACCCGACGAAACGATCTCGTACAGCGGTACCGCCGGCTACTACCGCTACCGCGTCCACGCGTACAGCGGCTCCGGCTCGTACACCCTCGGTCTGTCGAACCCGTAATCCCGAATCGGCACGGATGCCCACGGATCTGAAGATCCGTGGGCATCCTTCACTTGATGGCGACGACCACGAGGTAGGCGGCCGCCACGGTACCGGCGAGCGCGCCGCCGTAGCACACGGTGGCGATGATCGCGTCGTAGCGCCGCAGCTGGAGGGCATGCTCGACGGTGAAACGCAGCCGGTGGGCCGCGTGCACGAGCGCGAGCGCGCAGACGCCGAGCAGCCCCAGCCGAGTGAGCGGATTACGCAGCACGGCGAGCATGTGCGCGTGGTCCGGCGCGGCCACCCAGCCCAGCGGGATGGCCACGCCGAACAAGACCAGCAGGACGGGCAGCACGAGCGCGGCCACGACGCCGCCGGCGCTGAACAGCAGCCACACGAACGGTTCCGGGGTGATCCGGCTCTCCGGTTGCGCCATCTAGCCCACCACCAGCCAGGCCAGGAACGCGGTGACCACGAGCCAGCCGAGGTAGACGCCCGCGAGGATGGCGCGCGGCGGCACCCTTCGACCCCGGATCCGCACCACCATGGCGCGCGGCGTGAGGTTGGCGAAGGTGACGGCGTGCAGGAGCACGAACGCGAGAGCGACGACGTTGACCACGATCACGGCCGGGTTCGCCATCGCATCGAGGAAGCCCTCGTACGCGGCCGGGCCGTCGGCCACGGCGCGTACCAGCAGCAGCATCTCCACCACGAACAGGGCGACGAACGCGCTGGACAGCTCGCGCAGCATGAACGTCGCGTAAGAGCGCCGCCGCGTCCACCACAACAGGGGCATGCGCCGCCGGTAGTACCTGGCCTCCAGCGGGGAGATCATCGCGACCGCCACGGTAGGAGGAGTGATGTCACCACGTCCTGCGCCGCGGCGAGTTTCGCCTGCTGGATCGCACCCGCCGGGTCGACGCCCTTCGGGCACGCCGCGGAGCATTCCCCCACGAACGTGCAGTCCCACACTCCCCCGGGCTGCGCCAGGATGGTCAGCCGCTCGTGGTCGCCCTCGTCCCGGGAGTCGAGGTTGTAGCGGTGCGCGAGCGCGATCGCCGCCGGGCCGACGAACGAGCCGTCCAGCCCGTACACGGGGCAGGCCGCATAGCACAGCATGCAGTTGATGCACATGCTGAACTGCTTGAAGTCGCCCAGCTGAGCCGGCGTCTGCAGGTACTCCCCGTCGTCCACCGGCTGTTCCTCGTCCCGGATGAGCCATGGTTTGACCCGGCCGAGCTTGTGCATGAAGTCAGTCAGGTCGACGATCAGGTCGCGGATCACCGGGAAGTTGGCCAGCGGCTCGATGCGCACCGGACCGGGCGCGAGGTCCGTCAGGAACGTCGCGCAGGTCAGCTTCGGCTCGCCGTTGATCATCATGCCGCAGCTGCCGCAGATGCCCATCCGGCACGACCATCGGTACGACAATGTGCCGTCGAGCTCGTCCTTGATGTAGTTGAGGCCGTCAAGGACGGCCCAGTCCTTGCGCAGCGGCACGTCGTAGTCGGCGAGCGCGTACTCGGGGTCCTGCTCGTCGGGCCGGTACCGGGCGACCCGCAGCGTGATGAGCTCTGACACGTCACCTCCCATAGACTCGCTTGCCCGGCGGCCAGCGCGTGATGGTGACCGGCAGGTGCGATATGCGCGGGGAGCCGTCGTTCTCGCGGTGCGCCAGTGAGTGGGCGAGGAATCGTTTGTCGTCGCGTTCGACGAAATCGGTGCGCTGGTGCGCGCCGCGCGACTCCTCGCGGCGCAGGGCGCTGTGCACGATGCACTCGGCCAGCTCCAGCATGCCGGTGAGCTCGAGGCCGGCGACCCGTTCCGTGTTGAAGCGGTGGCTGGTGTCGTCGATGGTGGCGGTCGCCGCGCGCTCCTTGAGCTCCCGGAGCTTGTCGGTGGCCTTGGTGAGGCTGTCGCCGTCGCGATAGATGCCGGCGGCGTCCTCGAGGACCGCCTGCATCTGCCGCCGGATGGTGGAGATGCGGTCCGCGCCACCGCCGCGATGCAACAGGTCGTCGTCGAGCCGGCGCCGCTCGTCGTCGCCCTGTGCCTCGACGGCGGGGCTCGGTGGCGCGGCGTCGGCGGCGTACCGCGCGGCGGCTCGCCCGGCACGCGCCCCGAACACGAGGCATTCCGGCAGCGAGTTGGAGCCCAGCCGGTTGGCGCCGTTGATGCTGACGCATGCCGTCTCGCCGGCCGCGAAGAGGCCGGGGAGGCCGGTGGCGCCGTCGACGTCGGTGTGGATGCCGCCCATCATGTAATGCACGACGGGACGCACCGGGACCAACTCGTGGACCGGGTCGATGCGCTCGTATTCGCGGCACAGCTCCCGTACCATCGGCAGCTTCGCGTCGATGATCTTCTCGCCCAGGTGGCGCAGGTCGAGGTGGACCACCGGCCCGTACGGCGAGTCGATCGTGCGGCCCTTCTCCGCCTCGTGGACGAACGCCTGGGACAGCCGATCGCGCGGGCCCAGCTCCATGCTGCGTAGCACCGGGCCGGGCTCGGGCTTGCCGAGGTCGTAGTCCTGCAGGTACCGGTAGCCGTCCTTGTTCAGCAGCCAGCCGCCCTCCGAGCGGGCGGCCTCGGTGATGAGGATGCCGGTGAACGGCAGCCCGGTCGGGTGGTACTGGACGAACTCCATGTCCTTGAGCGGCGCGCCCGCCCGGTAGGCTAGCGCCATTCCGTCACCGGTCTTGATGGCGGCGTTGGTGGTGAACGGGAACACCCGGCCACCGCCGCCGGTCGCGATCACCACCGACCGTCCGGTGATCGTCTCGATCATGCCGGACATCAGCTCGATCGCCACGACGCCGCAGACCCGGCCGTCGTCGACGAGCAGCCGGGTGGCGTACCACTCGTCGTAGCGGGTGATGTTCGGGTATTTCAGCGACGTCTGGAACAGCGTGTGCAGCAGGTGGAAGCCGGTCTTGTCGGCGGCGAACCAGGTGCGCTTCTTCTTCATGCCGCCGAACGCGCGCACCGCGACGTGCCCGTCCGGTTCACGGCTCCACGGGCAGCCCCAGTGCTCCAGCCTCAGCAGCTCGCGCGGGGCCTCGGCGACGAACGCCTCGACAGCGTCCTGGTCGCAAAGCCAGTCGCCGCCGGAGATCGTGTCGTACGCGTGTTCGTCGAGGCTGTCGTCGGCGCTGATCGCGCCGGCGGCGCCGCCCTCGGCGGATACGGTATGGCTGCGCATGGGATAGACCTTGGACACCACCGCCACGCTCAGGTGTGGGTCGGTTTCCGTGACGGCGATGGCGGCGCGGAGTCCCGCACCGCCAGCACCCACGATCACGACGTCATGGGACGCGCTCATAGCCCTCCCGGGTCAGACCGGGTGTTCGGAGTGCTCATCGGAGAGCAGCTTTTGTCGGCGCCCATGCCGGATCGCCTGCGTGGTGACGGTGCCGTCGTGGTACTCGTGCCGGGTCCGGCGGCAACCACAGGTGTAGAAGAGGTCGTAGACGACGAGGCCCTCGCCGTCGTTGTCGCGGTAGCAGTCGCCGCCCACGGTCTTGCCACACGGGGCTCGCTCGGGTTCGAAGGCGGATCGAAAACCGACCATGCTTCCCCCATTGACGTCGCGGGGATCAAGCGTGTCATTCAGCGTCCCACTCCGCGGAGCCGAGCGGAAGACGCAATGTCATCTGGCATGGGTCCTACGGCATCGGGGTACGCCTACGCTGCGGCAACCTGCGCCGAGGGGGGATGGGCATGAGCACCTGGACGACGACCCACCAGGTCCCGGCCGCGGGCGTTGTGCTCGACGGCGACCTGAGCCTGCCCGACAGCACCGCCGGAGTGGTGCTGTTCGCGCACGGAAGCGGCAGTTCCCGGCACAGCCCACGCAACCGGGCCGTCGCCGGCGCGCTGAACCGACGCGGGATGGCCACGCTGCTCGTGGATCTCCTCACCGCCGACGAGGAGAGGATCGACGCGCGCACCGGGCAGTTGCGTTTCGACATCGGCCTGCTGGCCGACCGCCTGGTCGGCATCATCGACTGGCTCGGCGCCCGGCCCGAGACCGCTGCGCTGCCCGTCGGCCTGTTCGGGGCGAGCACGGGCGCGGCCGCCGCGCTGGTGGCCGCCGCGAAACGACCCGAAACGGTACGGGCCGTGGTGTCCCGCGGCGGACGCCCCGACCTGGCCGGCCCGGCACTGGCCGAGGTCAACGCGCCGACGCTGCTTATCGTCGGCGCACGCGACGTTACGGTCCTCGAGCTCAACGAGCGGGCCAGTAATGCGATGCGGGCGCCCGTCGAACTGCGGATCATCCCCGGAGCAACACACCTGTTCGAAGAGCCCGGGACGCTGGAGCAGGTCGCCGAACTGGCGGCCGAATGGTTCGGCATGCACCTCACGCCGGCCGCTTGAGTGGTGTCAGCGGCTGGCGGCCCTGCGGTAGCGGGAGATCGCCAGCGGCATGAACACCGCGAGGATCCCCAAGATCCAGAGCAGCGACAGCATCAGCGGGTGGCTGGCCGGGAAGCCCGCGCCGCGGGCCACGGCGGACCCGGCGTTTCCCCAGCTGTCCCGCATGGTCAGAGCTACCGCACTGATGGGGTTCCACTCCGCCACCGGCTGGAGCCAACCGGGCAAACTGGCCGACGCCACGAACACGCTGGACACGAAGGTCAACGGGAACATCCAGATGAACCCGGCCGATTGGGCGACCTCCACGCTGCTCACCGACAGGCCGATCACCGCGGCGACCCAGCTCATGGCATACCCGAACAGCAACAGCACCACGAAACCGACGGCCGCTTCGGCGGGTTCGGTGTGGATGCGCCAGCCGACCGCCAACCCACATATCACCATGATGAGCAAGACGAATACGTTGTTGAGCAGGTCGGACGTGGTGCGCCCGATCAGCACCGCGGCCCGCGACATCGGCAGCGACCGGAACCGGTCGATGATGCCCTTCTGCAGGTCATCGGCAAGCCCGATGGCGGTGATGCCCGAGCCGAACGCGACAGTCTGGGTGAAGATGCCGGCCATCAGGTACTCGCGGTAGTTCACGCCTGGGATCGCGATGGAACCGCCGAACACATACGCGAACAGCACCACGAACATGATCGGCTGAATCGTCGAGAAGATCAGCAGGTCGGGAATCCGCTTGATCTTGATCAGGTTGCGCTTCGTGACCACCCAACCGTCGGTCAGCGCCGCCCCCACGACGGTCATAGCGTCCCCCCTTTCGCGCCGGAGCCGGCGGTCACCGGTGCCGCGTCCTCCTCGTCCTTGGTCGTGGCGTGCCCGGTCAATGCCATGAACACGTCGTCGAGGGTGGCGCGGTGGGTGGTGATGTCGACCGGCTCAACTCCCGAGGCGTCGAGGCGGCGGACCGCCTCCATGAGCGCCTTAGGGCCGGCGGCGACGGGCACCTCCAGCTTCAACAGTTCGATGTCGACGGTCGGCGGCTCTGTCCCAACGTCCGCGAGCACCCCACTGACCACCTCGATGTCCCCGGGGCCGGCCACCGTCACCTCGAGCCGCTCGCCGCCCACCTGGCGCTTGAGCATGTCCGGCGTGCCGTGGGCGATGGCCCGCCCGTGGTCGATCACGACGATGTTGTCGGCCAGCCGGTCGGCTTCCTCCAGATACTGCGTGGTGAGCAGCAGCGTCGTCCCGGACCGGACCCGTTCGTTGATCACGTCCCACATGCCTAGCCGGCTGCGGGGGTCGAGACCCGTGGTGGGCTCGTCGAGGAAGATGATCGGCGGAGAGGCGATCAACGCCCCGGCCAGGTCGAGCCGGCGACGCATGCCGCCCGAGTACGTCTTGGCCGGCCGGTTGGCCGCGTCGGTGAGTTCGAAGCGTTCGAGCAACTCGTGCGCACGCTGCCGGGCCTTTGCCTTGCCGAGGTGGTAGAGCCGGCCGATCATCTCAAGGTTCTCGTACCCGGTGAGGTATTCGTCGATCGCGGCGTTCTGCCCGGACAGGCCGATCTTCTCCCGGACCTGTTGGGGATGGGCCAGAACGTCGATGCCATCGACGACGACCCGGCCGGAGTCTGGCTTCAGCAGGGTGGTGAGGATTCGCACGCATGTCGTCTTGCCGGCGCCATTGGGCCCGAGCAGGCCCAGCACCGTGCGTTCGGGGACCCGGACGTCGATGCCGTCCAACGCGCGCACCGAACCGTACGTCTTGACCAGCCCCTCGGCCACGATGGCATCAGTCATGGCGAACACCGTACCTGCGGGCACCGACAAGAACGGCCCCATTTCCGCTTGGTCCGGCACGACCCTTTGATCCGGTCCGGGTAGTGTGGACGCGGTCCGGCCGGACGCTCGACCGGTCAGGAGGACGGTGTGGCGCCATGAGCTTCAACCAGCTTCTCGTTGACCAGCCTCGACCTGAGGTGGCCGGTTCCGCGGTGGTCTTGGGCGACGTCCACGTGGGTGCCGGCGCGATACTCGCGCAGGGCCTGGTCGTGCGGGCGCACGGCGCAGCGGTCAGCATCGGCAACCACTCGGCCATCCTGGAGAACGGGGTGGTGATCGGCACACCCAGGCATCCGGTCCGGGTGGGCCAGCGCACCGTCTTCGGGCACCGCGCCACGATCGTCGGCGCCACCATCGGCGACCTGTGCGAGATCGGCAACGGCGCGATCCTGATGCCCGGCTCCCGCCTCGGCAACGGCTGCATCCTGGGCGAGGGCACGCTCGTTCCGCCGGGCACCGTGATCCCCGCCGACACGGTCCTCGTCGGGCGCCCGCCGCACGCGATCCGGTCCGCCACCGACGCCGACCGTGAGCGGCTGGCGGTGCTGCGCCAGCATCAGACCAACCTGACCGACTACCCGGGCACCATCCTGCACGGGCCGATGCGAGCCGGAGAACGCATGGGAACGCTGTACGCCTACCGCGACAAGACCCCGTCGATTGGCGCCGGCACGCTGCTGTTCGACTCCGCCGAGATCACCGGCGACGTGGTCATCGGCGAAGACTCGATCATCGGTGCCGGCGTGAAGATCATCGGTGACTCGCACGGCCCGGTCCGCATCGGCTCCCGCGTACAGATCCTGGAGAACACGGTGCTGCACCTGCTGCCCGACAACGAACTGATCATCGACGACGACGCGGTGATCGGCCCGGGCGCGATGATCCACGGCTGCCACATCGGCCGCGCCAGCGTCGTCGAGCCCGCCGCGATCGTGTGCGACGGCAGCGCGGTCGGCGCACAGTCCGTGGTCCGCGCCGGTGCCTGCGTGAAACAGCGGGACCGCTTCGGTGACAGATCTGTCCTGGACGGGTTCCCTGCCACCCTCGTCGACACGTTGACCGAGGCGCCGTCGCGGCCGGACTGGGCGCTGCCCCCGGATGCCGTCGCCACCCTTCGCCGGGTGGGGCGGTGAACACGACCCCATCCGGCGAGACGTTTCACCCAGCGGGCGGGCTTGAGGAGTGAGGCGACGCTGGCCGTGTGGGCAACACGGGCGGCCATGGGATCTCGCGGACGTTGACCGATAGGGCGGCGAACCCGGGCGAGAAGATCAGCACGCCGTACCATGCGGCCCGGGTGGTGATAGCGGTGATGCGGACGGCGCAGTCCGCGCCGTTCTGGAAGACATGGTCTGACTGGACCAGCGCCGACTGTGCCCCCTGCATCGTGCTGGAAGGATCGGCCGGATCGCTCGCGAGCAGGTAAGCATGCAAATACAGCGTCCCGATCGCGTCCGGGCACGTCTCCCCGACCCCGCCGACGGTGATGGTGACCGACTGGTTCGCGGGCACCCACACATCACGCAGATATACGTCGTTGCGCTGGCCGGACGCCGGTCGCTGGATAGTGCTCGTGCCGACGGGCGCCACGATGCCGCCGTCGACGAAGGTCAGGCCGTACTGTTCGCTGGCGTCGTCGTCCTGGAGCTTGATCACCCGTGCGGTGTACGACTGCGCGGGCCGTACGTTGCCATCGACCGCGACGAAGTTGGGCAGATAGTCCTCGAGCGTGCTGGAGGTGGGCGGCGCGCCGGTGCTGTCGAGCAGCTGCATCTGATACTTCGGCAGGTGATCGGTGTCGCTGCCGAAGTAGTAGCCGGGCCGCATGACCATAGCCGACCAGTACGGCCGGGTGGTGGTCACGGTGTAGTCGGTGATCGTCGGCTGCCGCCCGTACGGGTTGACCCACTGTCCGCTGGACAGCACCGTCGCCGCCGTCGCGACTCCCGGCATCGCGATCACCGCCGCAAGCGTGGCGACGCCTGCCGCGACTCGACCGTACGCACGCATCCGTTGTCCCTTCCGTCCATGATCGGCCGAAGAGAACCTATCGACTCGTGCACTGAACGCTTTGCCCGATCGGGCGGCCGTCGAGGCGGGAGTGAGGACGTGTCGTCCCGTGTAGCGGCACGACGTCAGCGGCTGGTGTAGCCGCCGTCGATGGGCAGGGACACTCCGGTGATCATCGCGGCGTCGTCGCTCAGGAGGAAGGCGATCGGGGCGGCGATCTCTTCCTCCGTGGCCCAGCGGCCGAGCGGCATGTGTTCGAGGAACGGGCCCTGGATGTCGTCACGGCCCCAGTACCACGCGGACATGGGGGTCATCACAACCGTCGGGTTGACGCTGTTGACGCGGATGCCGTACCTGCCGAGCTCCAGGGCGGAAACGCGGGTGATGTTATCCAGGGCCGCCTTTGATGAGCCGTACGAGACGTGGCCGGCCAAGCCGACGAGGCTCGCCTGGCTGGAGACGTTGACGATGGCTCCACCCCGGTCGAGGCGGATCATGGTGCGGGACGCGTACTTGATGACCAACAGGGCCCCCCGTGCGTTGATCGCCATGACCTTGTCGAAGACGGCGATATCAGTGTCCATGGGAGTGGCGATCTCCCCGCCCCAACCGCCGCAGTTGACCACGCCCCAGAGGTCTACGTCGGCGATGGCGTCCCGGATGTTGTCCTCGGACGTGAGGTCGAATGCCAGCGGGCTCGCCCCGGTTTCCGCCACGATCGAGGTCAGATGATCCGCGGCACTCGCCGCGGCGATGACCTGCGCGCCTCGAGCGGTCAGGAGCCGTACGGTAGCGGCGCCGATCCTGCCGGACGCGCCGGTGACGAGGACACGCCGGCCCTGAAAGTCAGTCATGCGGCCGAACGTAGCCGTCACACCGGAGGACCGCGACATCCTGGATGGCAAGGTGGGAGGCATGATGACGGTGCGTTCACTGGGCTGGTTGGGCGTACGGACGCCGAACGCTGATGCGATGAATGTCTTCTACCGCGACGTGCTGCGACTCCCGGTGATCCTCGAGCGCCCGGGTGCGACGTGGTTTCGGCTGGAAGACGGGACTGAGGTGCACGTCTACGGGCCGAGCGACGAGGACCACGAGTTCTTCGGGACCGCGCCGGTGGTCGGATTCGCGGTCGGGTCCTTCCGGGCCGCGCACGCCGCGCTGACCGCAGCTGGGGTCGAGTTTCTCTATCCCGAGCCGCAGCGAGCCGAGGGCCGCGCGTGGCAGCATTTCCGCGCCCCCGACGGCAACGTCTACGAGATCATCGGGCCCGACGACGTGGGCGACGCGAGACACGAGACCGCGGGGTGAGACGGGACTCCTCGGACGTCACTGACCGTGGCATGTCATAGACAGCGTGTGTACGCGTCGCTAGCGTCGTCGGGTGTGCTGGCCGGCGAAGTAGCCGGACCCGCGAAGAGGGCCGGCTCGCCAGCCGTGAGGAGGGAACCATGCGACGAGTCGCGTTGATCGGTTCGGCTTCGGCCCTAGCACTTGGTCTCGCGGGAGTGCTGTCCAGCTCCGCCGCGTCGCAGGCCGCCGAACCCACCACAGCCAAGACGCTCAGCTTCGACGTCGTGTTCAGCCCGTTCACGCTGGTTGCCGCGAACAACGAGCGCGACCCGAACTCCCCCATCGCGCTGGGCGACGAGATCGTCTTTCGCGACCGACTCTTCTCCCAGGGCAAGCAGGTCGGCGACGACGCGGGTTCCTGTGTTGTCGTCGCGGTAACCCCGGAGATCGTGGCCAACTGCACCGCGGTGTTCCGGGTGCCCGGCGGCACCATCACGTCCCAGTTCGTGTCCATGCCGGGTCCAGCCCCGAAGGACCTGGCGCTGACCGGCGGAACCGGCGCCTATCGCAGCATCGGCGGTGACGGGACCCTGGTCGAGTTCGGGGACGGCACGGGGACTCTGACGCTGCGCGTGCTGAGCCTGGTCGCCCGAGGCGGGGGACGTTGAGTAGCTCGTACGCCCCTGCGGGATCGGCGACGCTTGCGCCAGGTCCCGCGGAAATGCGCAGGACGGCTATTCCGGCCTGGCCGGGTCGCGCATGCGGTAGTGCAAGCGGGTCACGCCGTGGAAACCAGGACGGGGCTCGCCGCCGGCTCCGCCGTGAACGGGGCCACGCCGTCGAAGAGCCGCACGCCGTCGCCGAGCACGACGGGTACGAGATGCAGGCGGAATTCCTCCACCATCCCGTCCGCCAGGCATTGCCGGACGAGGTCGGCGCCGCCAGCGATCACGATGTCCCTGTCGCCCGCCGCTGCGCGCGCCTGCTCCAGCGCGTCCGCGAGTCCGGTCGTTACGAAATGGTAGGTGGTGCCGCCGAGCTTGACGACCGGCTCATGTGGACGGTGGGTCAGTACGAACACCGGCATGTGAAATGTCGGCTCTTCGCCCCACGGCTCGATGCCGACATCGAGCATCGTCGGGTGTAGGTCTTGCCGTCGGCGCTGACGCCGCCGTTGTCCTTGGTCGGCACCTCGCTGGCCAGGTCGGCGACCGGTGTGTTGGCCTTGGTGATGTCGGTGGATGCCGGATAGCTGAACAGTTGGCGGGTGAAGGCCCGTTCCAGGGTGTAGCTGGTCGTGTAGTAGGCGTTCGCGGTGTCGAGGTGATCGACGTCGCTGCTGCCGAGCAGCCTCAGCGTGCCGCCGTTGACCGGTTGGTCAGCGGTGGACGACGACGCACCGCCGCCACTGTTGCCGCAGGCGGCCAGGGTAAGCGCCAGTACGGACAAAATAGACAAGGTGGCCGCGGTTGGTGTCGGGCCGGATCGCCGGAATGCCATCTCGCTCCCTCCGGATCGGGTACGAGACGACGATGCCCGGCGAATGATGAGACGACGATGAGAGCCCGCGGACATAGCGCCGGCCGCCCCCCGTACCCGCATGGGCGAGGAGGGCGGCCGGGCTCACGCGCTCAGCGCACGGTGAAGGAGGCCGTCAGGCCGCCTACCGAGCTGGTGCTCGCGAACACGTCGATCTGCCCCGGCTCGACCACGAAGCGGCCACGGTTGTCATAGAAGCCGACGTCGCCGGCGTCCAGCGTGAACGTGACCGTCTTCTTCGCGCCCGGGTCGAGGGTTATCCGCTGGAAGCCCCGCAGCCGGCGGACCGGCTGGGAGATGCTCGCCACCGGGTCGTGGATGTAGAGCTGGACCACCTCGTCGCCCTTCGGACCGGCGGTGTTGGCGACGTCGACCGAAGCGCTGATCCGGCCGCGGCGCGGCATCGTCTGCGCGCTGAGCCGCAGGTTGGACAGCTCGAATGTGGAGTAACTCAGGCCGTAGCCGAACGAGTACAACGGCGCGCAGGTCGGCAAGTCCCGGTAGCGCGAGTTGTACTTCGCCGCGGGGTTGCACGGCCGGCCGGTGGGTTCGTGGTTGTAGTAGATGGGAATCTGCCCGACCTGCTGCGGGAACGATACCGGCAGCTTGCCACCGGGGTTGACCCTGCCGAACAGGACGTCGGCCACGGCGTTGCCGGCCTGTACGCCCGGGAACCACGCTTCGAGGATCGCCGGAGCGCTGGCGTCGACCTTACCCAGCGTCAACGGCCGGCCGTTGAACAGCACGACCACGAACGGCTTGCCGGTCGCCTTGATCGCGTCGATGAGTTCCTGCTGCAGGCCCGGAAGGTCGATGTCGATGCGCGACGCGGCCTCGCCGCTCTGTTCCCGGCTCTCTCCGAGTGCGAGCACGACCTGGTCGGCTGTTCTCGCCGCGGCCACCGCCGCAGCGAAACCGGCGTCCGAGCCGCACACGTCGTTCGGCGTGTTGTCCGGCGGCTCCGTGTGGGCGATCGTGCAGCCCTGCACGAACGTCGTGTTGGGGTTTTGCGCCTTGATGCCGTCGTAGACATTGACCGCGTCCTCGTCACGGCCCCGACCCCACCACGGGCCGAGCATGTCGTGCTGGTCGTTGCCGAGCGGGCCGATGACTACGGTCGACTTGGCCGGATCCAGCGGCAGGAGGTTGCCCTCGTTCTTGAGCAGCACCATCGACCGGCCCGCGGCCACTCGGGCGGCCGCGACCGCGTCCGGCAGCAACTGCTTCGACTCGGCCTGGGCCGGATCGACGTACGGATGCTCGAACAGCCCGGCGCGGAACTTCACCCGCAGGATCCGCCGAACGGCGTCATCCAGCCGGCGCATGGTGATCCTGCCGTCGGCGAGCAGCTGCTTGCCGAAGTCACGGATGAAGGTGCTCGTCATCTCCGAGTCGGTGCCGGCCATCAGGGCCTTCGCGGCGGCGTCGGGACCGTCGGCGGCCACCCCGTGTCCGCAGTCCGGGGGCGTCTCCGGATTCCTCGCCGGGCAGGCGCGCAGCTCGGCCACCGCCGTCCAGTCACTCTCGATGAATCCGTCGAAGCCCCACTCCCTCTTGAGGATGTCGGTCTCGGTGTAGGAGTTCGCGCAGCCGGGCACGCCGCTGATCGCATTGAACGAGCACATCACCGTGTCGGAGCCGGCGTCGATCGCGGCCTTGAACGGCGGCAGATAGAAGTTGTGCAGCCGCTGCACGGACATGTCGGTCGTGTTGTAGTCGCGACCACCTTCCGGCTGGCCGTACGCCACGAAGTGCTTGACGCTGGTCACCACCTTGTCGGGAGCGCTGTAGTCGCTGCCCTGCGCACCGCGGACCCGGGCCGCCGCGAAGACGGAGTTCAGGTACGGATCCTCGCCGGCCGCCTCCGAGATGCGCCCCCACCGCGGCTCGTGCGACACGTCGACCATCGGGCTGTAGATCTGCTTCAGGCCGACCGCGGCCGACTCCCGCGCGCCGATCGCGTGATCCGTCTCGGCCACATTCGGATCGAAGGAGCTGGCCGCTCCAAGCGGGATCGGGAAGATCGTACGGAAGCCGTGAATCGTGTCGAAGGCGAACAGCATCGGGATGTGCAGCCGGGACTGCTCGACGGCGATGTGCTGTAGCCTGTTGATCTCCGTCGCATCGGTCTGGCTCAGGACGCTGCCGAGCCCCTTCTGTACCTCGCTGTCGGTGACGAGGAAGTCGGGCAACAGCTGGACCTGCTCCAGCTTCTCGTCGACGGTCATCTGCCGCAGCAGGCTTTCCACCCGCTGCTCGATCGCCCGGTCGGCGCCGTGCCGGGTCGGCGCGAGTACCGCGTCGTCTGAGGTCGGGGCGGCGCCGACCGCCGCGCCCGCCGTGGTGAGGGTCAGCGCCAGTACGCTCACCCCGACCGCCCACCGACGTCCTTGCGCCGGCCACGTTCTGTGCCTCATGCGGTAACCCCTTCCGTCGCTGCCACGCGGCGCGGCGGGCGTCCCAACGCGGCGCAAACGCCGTGGAACTCAACCGGGGAACCCCCGCGCGCTTGGCAGAGGTCGCATTCATCACTCGTAGTACCACACCGGCGTTCACCTCGACAGCCGGCGGGACGATCGACCGGCGCCGATCGGCTCTCGACGTCGTAGCGGGCCGACCGGTCTATGAGACCAGTGCCAGCACCTTCTCGATCTCGGCCAGCACGCCGGCAGGATCGTCCTGATCGATGTTGTGCCCCCCTTCCAGTACCACCTGAGCCGGGTGTGAGCTGCCCTTCAGCCACACCCGCTGTTCGTCCGGGCGGGCCGCGGACTGGCCCTCCTTGGCGGTGACCACTGTGACCGGTATCGCCGGGATCGGCAGCCGATGCAGCGCCATCTGCCGTTCGACGGCCACGTAGTCCACGTGCTCAGGGTTGCCGGGGTTGTCCCACGCCAGCTCCGCGACGTCGGCGGCGGACATCGTCGCCTGCCCGGCCGGGACGTCGAGCAGGACCAGCCCGACCACGTCGCCGGGATAGCGCCCGGTGTAGTGGTAGACGTCGAACCCGCCGCCGGACTGGCCCACCAAAAGGTACGGAGGTGCGATGTGCGCAGCGGTCAGCAAGTCGTGCAGATCGCGCACGACGTCGTCGAGGAGCCTCTTGCGGTTCGGCGCCGGATCGCTGAGTCCGGTGCCCGCGCGGTCGTAGAGGCATACACGGGTCCGTGAGACGAGCCCGCGCGTGATGGACGAGCCGGACCAGTCCCGAATTCCTGACTCGCCGCCGCCGAAGACCACCGTCGGTGAACCGGCCCCCCAACACCGCAGCGCGAGCAGCCCCGCTGCGCCGGCCGGGAAACGGCCGTCGACGGATGGTGTGGCCAACGGATCCGCGGAGGTTGGCGTCGCCGAAGGCGGCGGAGACCCTTCGTCCGTAGTTCCGCAGCCGACCAGGGTCGCGCTTGTCATCGCCATCGCCGAAAGCACCGTGGCTAGGATGTATCGCGCCATGTCGATCCCCCAGTGTGGTGGCGACCGAGGAGCTGCACCGCTGTGAGCGTGTCCACCCATCCGGTGGGTCGTCAATCGGCCAAACGGCGTCCGGCCATCGGCTACGGCAGCTCGCCGCCTGATCGTGCCGTTCCGGAGTAGGCCGGACCGCCGATTGGCAGGCCGTCGCTACGGCGCGATCCTGAAGCCGAGTTCTCCACCCGGCGGTCGGACGGCCGGTGATCCGCCCGCGCAGCCGGCCGCCTTCGTACCGGTGTGCGACAACGGTGAGGGAGGAGGGGCGATGACGCCCCGTTCCGGATCGGCGCGTACGCTCGCGCGCCTGGTCACCATCTGTGCAACGGCGGCCGTACTGGTGACGGCCGGAGGCATTCCGGCCGGCGCGGCGGTCACCTGGACGAGGGTTCCCAGTCCCAACCGGGGCACGGTGGCGAGCGTCCTGCAGGACGTCGCCGTGGTGCCCGGTACCTCGACCGCCTGGGCGGTCGGCTACTCCTACGACAACGCGGTGGCGGCGTACCGCACCATGATCCAGCGGTACAGCAACGGGTCATGGAGCATCGTCTCGAGCCCCAACGGCAGCGCGACCGGGTACAGCCAGCTCACCGACGTCGACGCGACCGCCGCGACCAACGTGTGGGCGATCGGGTCGGATTCGCAGACCGGCACGCTGGTGTTGCGGTACAACGGCAGTAGTTGGGCCAGGATGACCGCCCCGACCGGCATCGCGCCACGCGGCATCAAGGTGGTGTCGCCGACCGATGTCTGGTTGGCCGGATACAACGGTTCGGCCGCGACCGTCGCGCGCTGGAACGGCAGCAGCTGGACGACGGTGTACACCCAGGTCACCACGGGCCGGCACCTGACCGTGTTCGAGGGGATCACGGTCGACTCCACCGGGCGCGTGTGGGCGGTCGGGTGGGACCGCAACTACGACGCCGCCGGCCGTCCGGTCTCCAGTCTGGTCGTGCAGTTCAACAAGTCGACGTGGGCCCGGGAGACGTCGCCCAACCCGGCCAACCGGAACACGCTCATGGACGTGGCCGCGCTGACCAATGGCGATGTGGTCGCGGTCGGGGTGGCACAGACGGTGACCAGCAGCGCCATCACGCCACGGTCCCTGATGCTGCGCCGAGGACCCACCACAGGCTGGGTCGAGGTCTCCGTCCCGCCGGCGGAATCCGGCTCCCAGGACCAGCTCTTGTCCGTCACCGCGGCGTCGTCGACAACCGTCTGGGCGGTCGGGTACTACTCGTCGCCGTCCACGGGTCTGTATGACCCACTCCTGGTGGAGGGCACCGCCGCCGGCGCGACCACGCATGACGAGCCGGCACTCGGCATGTCCGCGACGGCGTGGGGGGTGTCGGCCACGCCCGGCGGCACCGTCTGGGCGGTCGGGTACACCTCGCCGCCGTCCGGCGGAAACGCCACCCTGATCCTGCGAGGCACCGGCGCCTAGGCCGTACCCGGAAGGGCTGGAGATTCCCGGGAGGTGATGTCGAGAACGGGTTCCTCGCTACGACTCACGGGCGTCCGCACCCGAACGAGGAACCAGAGGAGATCCGAGATGGGTAAGGTCACCACGGGCGCCACGATGTCGATCGACGGGTACATCGCCGGCCCCGGCGAGAGCGGGTTCGACCTGCTGTTCCAATGGTACGGCAACGGCGACGTCGAGATACCGACCGGCAACCCGGACATGACGTTCCGTACCTCCGCCGCCAGCGCCCGACACCTCAAGGAATTGCTCGAGACCACCGGCGCGCTGCTGGTCGGCCGGCACCTGTACGACAGCATGAACGCGTGGGGCGGCCGGCACCCGATGGACGTGACCACGGTCGTGCTCACCCACCGGCTGCCGCAGGACCGGCCGGCGGAGGACGAGAACTTCGTGTTCGTCACCGAGGGCATCGAGGCGGCCGTCGCCAAGGCCCGGGAGATCGCCGGCGACAAGAACGTCGGCGTCAACGGCGGTCAAATGGCGCGGCAGTGCCTCGACGCTGGTCTGCTCGACGAGGTGCACGTCGACCTCGTGCCGGTGTTGCTCGGCGGGGGCACCCCGTTCTTCAGCGAGCTCGGCACCAAGCCGGTCCAGCTCGAGGGCCCGATCTCAGTCGTCGAGGGAACCGGCGTCACACACATCGCTTACGCGGTGCCCGGCCGGCGGTCAAGCGAGAAGGGCTGAACCTGATGACTGAAGAACAGCAGGTCGAGCTTGAGGAGCTCGCACCGCAGCCCGCTCTGAGCATCCGGGCGACGATTCGTGTCGCGCAGTTGGGCGACACGATGGGCGAGCGGATCCGGGTGCTATCGCAGTTGCTGCGCGAGCGCGGCGCAAAGCCCGCGGGTCCGCCCTTCGTGCGCTACCACACGTTCGGGAAAACCGAAACGGACATGGAGTTGGGCGTACCTGTAACGGAGCCGACCGCCGGCGTCGGTCAGGTCGTCGGCGGCGAGCTGCCTGGAGGCCCCGCCGTGACCACGTGGCACCTCGGCGCGCACGACCGGCTGGGCGAGGCGTATGGCCGCATGGAGAGATGGCGGACGGAGCACGGCCGCGAGCCCGCGGGTCCGGGCTGGGAGGTCTATCACTGGATCGACCTCGCCTCGGGTGAGGACAGCTCCCCGGCCGACCCGTCCACATGGCGCGTCCAGCTCGTCCAGCCGATCAAGTGACCGACTGACGTGATCCGCCCGCCGAACGCGGCGGGCGGATCACTCCCGGTCGCGTAGATCGCGCGATCAGTCCCGGCTGACCCGGACAGCGGTGCCGTAGGCGACGATCTCGGCAAGCCCGTTGCCGATGTCCGAGGAGTCGAACCGCACCCCCAGCACGGCGTTGGCGCCGAGTTGCTCGGCGTGAGTGACCAGCCGTTCGAACGCGGTCCGGCGGGCGGCGTCGACCACCGCCGTGAACTCGCCGACCTCGCCCTGCCGTAACGACCTGAGCCCGCCGGTGAGGCCCCTGACTACGCCGACGCTACGTACGATCAGGCCCCACGACAGGCCGAGCGTCTGCTCGACCGTGTAGCCGGGCAGGTCGAACGTCGTCGACGCCAGGAAGCCGGATCTGGGCTCGTCCGCCATGACCGCTCCTCGATGGCTGTCTGCGCTAAGGCTTGCGGGCGACCGCGCCGAATTCGTCGACCTCGCGCAGGTCCGCCGGGTCGGTGCCAGGTGTGGGTCGCCACGTGTTACACGGTACGAGGCCGGGCTCGACGACCTCCAACCCGGTCAGGAAGGCGGACAATTGCTCGGGGCTGCGCAGGTGGTACGACAACGGCGCGTTGGCGTTCCAGACGGCGATCGCCTGCTCGAAGGCGGGCCCGTCGATGACATTGGTGCCGTCCGCGGTGACCAGGTAGCTGCCCGACGGCAGGGCGCCCATGAGGCGCTGTACGATCCTCGTCGCCTCGTCGAGGTCGGGAACGTGGCCCAGGATGTTCATCAGGATCAGCCCGACCGGCTTCGATAGATCCAACGTGGTGCGGGTGGCCATGTCCAGGATGTTGGCTGGGTCGTGCAGGTCCGCGTCCAGGTACTCGGTGGCACCCTGCGGGTTGCTGGTCAGCAGCGCCCGGGCATGCGCGAGCACCAGCGGATCATTGTCGACATAGACGATTCGGGCGTCGGGAGCGGCACGCTGCGCGACCTCATGGGTGTTGTCGACGGTCGGCAGACCTGTGCCGATGTCGAGGAACTGCCTTATGCCGATCTCGGCGGCCAGATACGTCACGGCCCTGGTCAAGAACGCCCGCGAGCTGCGCGCGACCACCGTGATGTCGGGGTAGAAGTTCGCGAACTGGTCGCCCACCTCCCGGTCGGCCTGGAAGTTGTCCTTGCCGCCGAGCCAATAGTTCCACACCCGCGCCGAGTGCGGGACAGTGTGGTCGATCTTCGGGCCGGCGTCCCGTTCGACGTCATTGGGGTTTGTCATACGAACGGCTCCTCGTCACCGGCTGCCATCATCAGCCTCACGGCAGCAAACATACGGCATCACGGCATGCGAGGTACAAAAGGGGACGTCAAACGCTCCTTCGCCGAAGGCTGGTGAACCCACATCAAGGAGCTCGTCGACGGCACGTACGTCGCGTTCGCCGGCACGGACAAGGCCGAGGCCCTGGCTGGCAGCGTCAGCGGCACGATCCTGCCGTTCAGCTTCCATCCCGACCTCGAACTCGTGGTCGACGTTGGCCTGCTCAAGCAGCCGTAGATCTACTTCAACGCCGCGCGGCTGGACCGCTCGTTCGCCCTGGACACCGCGGACTACGTGCGGGTGAGCCACCCGCAGGTCCATCCCATCGCGGCGCCGGTGCCGCAGCCACCCACGCCCGGATGAACCAGCTCACCGGCCGCCGTCCTCGCCGAAGTAGAGCACGAGTCCCACTATGGACATCGGCGCGGCAGCCGGCGGAGGAGGCCAGGCAGCGGCGCCAACTCGACGATCTCGGCGCAGCACGTCGGGCACCCAGGCAGGTGGGCGAGGAACACACGGCGTTCCGCCGGCGCGAGCGCGCCGAGGAGCAGCGCCCCGACCCATACGGTGAGCGGGCATGGCTCCGGGGGGCTCATCTGGACGGTCCGTCCGGCAGTCGGTACTGAGCATGTAGCCAGCCGGACCACACGCGTTCCGGGCCGACGTGTCCCGCGTGCCGGGGGAAGCGGCCGGTGAAGACCGCTGCCGGCCACCGGACGGACCACCGGGCGCCGCCGCGGTCGGGTCGCACGGAATCTTCCAGGAAGGTACGGGCCGCTCGGGCGCCGAACGTGACGGCCAACGCCGAAAGCGCGCCGGTCGCCGTGAGCAACTGGAGGGCGCGCCACCTGGATCGTCGGTTGCCGACCATGCAAGCCTCCTCAAGGGACGTCATCGGTATCTACCGGCGCCGGCGGCCAAAGGGATTTCCGGCGGCAGCGGAGTTCGTCCGCCGCTACCAGGCCCGGATGTTCGGACTGGCGTTGACCGTCGTCGGCGTGCGCGCGGCACGAGACCAGCAACCGATCCACTCACGATTACCAGTCCAGCGCGGATCGGACCAACGCGCGCCGTGAGCTGCGCGGTCAGTAAGCTATCCGCGCTGAGAACGAGCCGGTGTTGTCATCCGACTGAAGGTCGTTCACGCCGAGCGCGAGCTCGCCGGCGGTGTCGGATGTCGCGCTCAATTCGCTGCCGACGGCGAACGGGGCACCCGAGCCGATCCGGCCGATCAGCGCCCCGTAGCGCGCCCCCACTACTCGCGAGTTGTCACCCGCACCGGGCACGCCGTCGGGGCCGTTTGACGTGCCAGAACGAGGATGAACAACGCCTGTGGCCTCGATCTTGAAATGCTGCCCGGCAGCCAGCGTGACGTGGGTGGGCGTCCACGCGGCCTCGCCGGGCACCGTTACGGCAACGGTCGCGGCGTCCCCGCCGGCGGCGCGGAGGGCCACGACAACGCTCGCGGCGAGCAGGCACAGCCCCGCGGCGGCCGCCGCCGTCCGCCGCGACCGGCGCGGCGTCGGCCGTTGTTGCGGCGGACGCGGCACGGACGCCGAGCCGACGAGGCGGGCCGCATGTCGCGGCGGCGCCGCGTGCCGGTCGGGCCCGCCTGGGTACTGCGGCGTCGTCGGCCGGCCGGGCGCGGTCCCATTGCTGGGTGCCGGCATCGGTTCGGTCAGCCGGCGCCGCTGTTGGGCCGGCGCCGCGGGGGCGGCGGCCGGTTCCACTCCCGGTGCGGCGTCCGCCGCGGGAACGCTCGATGTCACGTCGAAGATCCGGCCATCGGACTGCCGGAGGAACAACACCGGCGTGCCCCACTCGAGGGAGTCCGGGCGGGCGAGGCTGACAGCGAGTCGGGCGTCGCGCACGGCGGCGTCGATCGGCAGGCCTGCGGCCACGGCCTCGTAGAACGAGCGGGTGAACTCGACGGCTGCTCGGTCGGAGATCTCGTACTGCATCGCGAGTACGGCCGGCACTCCCCGGCGGATCAGTGTGGCGGCGGCGCTGGAGAAGATGTCGCTGGAGTTGCCGACCGCCGACTCGCACGAGTTGAGTAGCACCAGCCGCAATGACGGATGCAGGTTAAGCACCTGCGCGAGCCGGCTGGCCCGTAGTGGGTACGAGCCGCCGTCCTCGCCCGCGAGGTAGAACACGCCCTCGCCGGCAGCCTCGTCGTAGCCGCCGTGCCCGACCAGATGCAGGATGTGCCACTCGTCCTGGTTGAGTGCCCGCACCAGGTCCCGCCACGTCTCGCCGACGGTCCAGGTCAGCTCGACGCGGCGGGTTCGACCCAGGTCGCTCAGGGCGTGCTGCAGGTGGGCCCGTTCGGCTGCCACGTCGAGTTGGTCAAGGCTGCCCGGACGCGAGCTCATGCCGAGGATGCGCAGCGGCGAGGTGACCATGAGGGGGCGTACGGGCTCGAGGACCTCCGTGTAGCGGACTAACGGCATGCTCAGCGACAGGTAGTCGTCGCGGCGGGCGTCGTACAGAAACTCCCACGGCATCGACGCCAGCTCGGGCGGGCGGATGCGCAGGACGAGGCGGACCGGCCGGGACTGCTGGGCGGCCACCTGGCGCGTGGTGTCCAGCAGCATCCGGATGTCGCCAGTGAACAGGCGGTTGAACAGCAGGCCGCCGATGAGCTGTACCGCCTTCTCGTCGCGGGACGGCAGCCGGCGGGTGGACGCGGCCGAGGACAGCAGCGCCAGCCGCAGTCGTTGCAGGCTCTGCTCGATAAGGTGATCTTCGCGCTCGAAGACCACCTCACCGAAGCACTCGCCGCCGACCGCCGACCGTGCCTCGACCCGGTACGTACCGTCCCTGCCGCTCACGTCGAGCTCGAGCGAGACGCTGCGTTCCGTGGTCAGCCCGCCGCCGGAGTCCATCGGGCCCTCCTCACCCCGGCCGGGCCGCCGGCGCACCGAGCCGGGTGCCGCAGCTGCTGCAGAACGCGTCGTGGGCGCCGCGCGGCGCGCCGCACGTCGGGCAGAAGCCGCCGGACTGGCGCGGGATCATCGATGGCGTCGGCTTGGCCTCATCGGCCCGGTCGGCGGACTCGCTGCGGTAGGTGGCCGGCCCGGCCGAGCGGTGCCGTACTGGCGCATCGGCGAACGGCGGCGTCCCGGCGGAGGGCGCGTCGGCTGGCGGCACACTGTCGGGTGGGGCACTCACGGGGGGCCCGCTCCCGGGCGGCGCACTTGCCGGAGGCGCGCTCGCGGGAGGCGCGCTCGCCGGACGCGCAGAGTGAACGTAGGGCGGCGCGCTCGCAGGCGGATAGGGGCCGGCGCGGTAGAGCGGGGCGTAGCCGACATGGGTGTCGTCGTCCAGCTCGGGCCAGCCGTAGGGCTGTGCGTGCAGCCCGACGAGCGCCTGTGCCGGGACGGCCGGGGCGACCGTCCGCCGGCGCCGCCAGTAGCGGACGCCGAGCAGCACCAGGACCAGCAGCAGCACCGCACCGGCGCCGATCGCGCCCCAAACCAGCACCGGGTTACGGGACGGCGGGACCGCGGTCGTGGGCCGCGCCTGGTCGCCGTACCTCTGGCGCAGGTCCGCGGCCTCGCGGCTCTTCTGCTTGGCGAGCGCGTGCGTCGGCACGATCTGCGCCACCTGGTCGAAGAGCTTGATCGCGTCGCTGTAGTAGCCGTGGTAGAAGTCGTCCAAGCCAGTCCGGTACAGCGTGTCGACGCGGCCGAGCTCGTTCTTCACGCCGTGCCGGGTCAGCACCTCGCCCACCACCGACGCCGGCACGATGAAGTTGGTCTTGTTGTTGCGGGTGTTGCTCGCGATGCCCAGCACCCGGCCGTCGAGGGCGACCGCGGGACCGCCGCTCATGCCCTTGGAGAGGGTCGCGCTGGTCCGGTAGAACAGATTGCCCGGGCCGTGCACACCGGTGGTGTCGACCGAGTTGATCTGACCGTTCTGGTTGGTCAGCGCGACCTGGTCCCCGTCCGCCTCCTCGAACGGGTAGCCGATGGACAACAGCTCCTGCCCGACCTGCGCTTCCTCGCGCGGTGCGAGCTGCGCCACCGGCAGGTTCGTCTCCTCGACCTTGAGCAGCGCCACGTCGCCGTCATCGAACGGCACCGTCTCGATCACCCGGGCGCTCACGCCGTCCTTCGGGTCCTTCTTGGTCGGCCACGACGCCACCCCGCCGCCGAGCTGGATCTGCGTCTCAACGCTCGGCGGCGAGTCGCGGTCCTTGCCGAAGACCAACCAGCGGTCGCGGCCGGACATCACGCTCGCCACGACCTCGTCGCGCCGGTCGGCGTTCAACAAGCCAGCATCGATCAACTCGTCCACGGTGAGTTCGATAGCGTCGCGCTTGGCGCCGTCTGACCCGGAGTCGAGGCAGTGGCCGGCGGTGACCACGTAGCCGTCCGCGCTGACGACCTCCCCGGTGCAGACGACACTCCACGCCTGCGGGATAGGGCGGCCCGTGCCGTAGTCGACATAGGCCTTCCAGTCCGTGCGGACCAGGACTGTGGCCGGCTGCACGAGTTCGATCGCCCGACGCTGGGGCGTCACCTGCGGGACAGCGCCGCCGTCGCCGGTCGGCGTCGGCGTGGGCGCGGCCACCGCCGGCGCGCCGGTCAGCGCCAGTGCGGCCGCAATGGTCATCGATGCAGCGACGGTGAATCGTCGATAATGCGAATGTGCGGGCATGGCTACCGCCTAAAGAACGGATCTTTTCCCAACCTGAAGCTTCTGTTGGTATTCTGCGTCCGCCGGCGTGAAGAATTGCCCGCGTGTCACATTTTAGACGGCATTACTGCCGCCCACGCGACATCACCGGTTCTGCGACGCCGCAGAATCGAGGGATCGATCGCTCTTGCGACGGAGGCGCACATGAATGAGACCGCTGCGGTGCTCGCCGACGTTTTCGTCGATCGCGAGGTACCGGCCGAAGCGGAGCGCGACCTGGTCGCCGCGCTGGCGACAGCCGGCGTGAGCGCCCACGCGAAGGTGGTGCCGGCGCGCCGCGGTCCGGAGCAACTGCAGTGGCTGATGCTGATCGCGGTGCCGTTGCAGGCGTTTCTCACCAGCGTGGGCGAGGCAGCGGCCGCGGACGCGTGGGCGGGAGTCAAGGGTGCGCTGCGCCGGCTCGCAGGGCGGCAGGCGCCGGAACGGACCCGGCCAGTGGTGCTGCAGGACCCCGGAACGGGGTTGCAGATCGTGCTGTCGCCGGATCTCTCCGAGGAAGGTTACCGGCGGCTCACACAATTGGATCTCACGACATTCACCTGCGGTCCGGTGCGTTATGACGCGGACGCGGGCAGGTGGATTTCCGATCTCGACGAGGCAAGCAATACATAAGTCTGGCCGGCCCTTAACGAGCCGGCCGAACCATCCGCCAGTTAGCGATGGGCGTGCACGCGCAACTCGCGGAGAAGACCGCCGTGGGATCATCAGTAGCCATTCCACCACGTGTGTGAACACCGGGCTAATCGGTCCCAGCAGGTATGGAACCCAAGGGATCCGTTTCGCGTGGACCCGCGGGTCAGCTGCGTGCGGCCTCGTCGACGCGGCGCCGTTACCGTTCGTCCGGTTGGAGGATGCGAGCCGCGTTGATTCGTTGATGTTGGCCACCGGGCACCTGCGCACCGACCGCGGCAAGCGCTGCGGGCATCGCGCCCGTACGCCGCGGTCGTACCAGTTCCACACCGGGGCGAGGCCCTGCTCCTCGCCGAGGACGCGCACCAGCATGCGCAGTTGGCCGCAGTCGATGCCGGCGTCGTTCAGCATCCGGGCGGTGTGGTGCGACTGCGGGGCCAGCTCCTGGTCGGCGACGAATGGATCGAACTGGTCCGGGGGAAACGCCTTGATCAGATCCGTCGCGGTGCGGATGCCGACCTGCCGGAGAACGGTACGGGTGCGCGTGCCGCCCCGGCTGCCCGGCTTGACCGAGCTGCCGACCAGCGTGCGTAGGGCCTGCGACTCCGCCGGCGTGCTGTCACCCTTGGTGGATGCCTCAGATGCTGTCGTCGCATGGTCGTGGTCGCCGGGCTTCTTCGCATCCGGCGCGGTGGGCAACGGCTGGCGGGCCCGCCACGCTTCGTTTGTCCCTTGCTCTACACGGTCCAGGTGCAGGAAGAGGTACGCCTGGTCGACCCAATCGACGAGCCGACCGACCGGCACCCGGGTGTGCAGCATGACGTCGACGAAGTTGGCCGTCGCGAGGTTCTGCATGTCCTCGATGTTTTCCTCGAGGAGCCGCGCCTCGTACCAGATGTTCAACCCGTCGAGCTGACTCAGCGGGTAGTCCGACTTGAGCGAGGGCATCGCGACGCGCAGCGGCGCCGAGACGGCGCGCAGCAGGACCTGGGTCGCCACGAGCGGGAAGAAGCCGATCGTGAACGCGACGGCAGCCTCCCACCGCCCGGCTTGGTTGTTGCCCGCCAGCCAGATCTCCAACACCTGGTACAGCGCCGCGACGCTGACCAGGACCACGATGATCCGCAGCAGGGCGCTCGTGTACGCGCTCGGCCGCAGGTCGCTGCCGAAGAAGCGGCGCAGCAGCATCTGCACGATGAACACGTACGCGCCGAGGAAGCCGAACTTCAGTACGTCCCATATGTCGTCCGGCGCCCGCAGGAACTGGTCGTCCCACAACACCGCCGACCAGCAGACCGCCAGAACGGCCGCGGTCAGCAGCACCGGGAAGAGGGTATCCAGGCGTACCCGGAAGTTGTCCTCCCGCACGTTCTCCGCCACCGCCCGGCCGTAGTACGCGTTGAACTTCTGCCGGTAGATGTTGCGATCCTGCAGCTGGCGCCGGCCGCCGTTGGCGGCCCACTCCTCGTAGTAGTGCGAGGTCCGCACCGGCCGGGGCAGGTAGCGGGGCCAGTCCCAACCGAGGCGGTGCAGGTTGAGGACGTACTCGTCCCACAGTGCGCCGGCTCGCTGACCTAGGAATCGGACGTAAAGCCAGCACGGCAGGAACGCCAGGCACCACAGCGCGAACGTCTTCAGGGCGAGCACGGAGAGGGTGTAGCGCGGCGGGTCGGCGTCGGAAAGCCGCACGATCGCGGCCGCGGCCACGATGACCGCGGCCACGACGGCGTTCATCGCCAGGGCTGCGAACTGCCGCTGGAGCCAGGTGTGGCGCCGTCCGAGCCAGGCAAACGACGCCCGCCAGCGCCTGGCTCGACCGGTGCCGCTCGTGCGGTCCGGTCCCAGCTCCGACAGCTGCTCCACCTCAAGGAGCCGGTCATCGCCGCCGGCGAGCGCCCAAAGGACCTGCCGGTCCTGTGCGTCGGAGTCAGCGAGTCGCTGGGTGATGCGCGCGGCGAGCTGGTTCTCGTCGGACGCCTCGCCCAGCTCGCTCAGCCCGTCCTTACCGAGCACCCGACGCAGCTCCGCGTCGAACGCCGCGCCCAGGTCCGGGTCGTGGTTGCCGAGCAGACCGCTGATCTCGACCGGGCGCCGGCGCGGGTGTCGGCGCGCCCCGATGATCTGGTCGTGGTGGCGGGCGATGAGGTGGCCCAGCAGCGCGGCACGCTGGTCGGTCGGAGTGCTTTCCATGACGCCTCCCCTGACGACATACGCGTTTCAGATCGCTGGGGCGGTGCTTCTGATACGCCGCGCCGCGGGTCTGCGTGACGGATTGTCGACGCGGTTCACCGGGCCGGAACCGCCGGGAGCGCCAACGCCACAGCCAGCCGGCCGTCGAGGAACATCAGCCCTCGCCGTCCGAACTCGAGGAAGATCTCGTCGATCGCCTCGACGGGGAGGCCCAGCCCGAGTTCATCGCGTACGCCCGCGGCGGTCCGCGGACGGTCGCTGCAGGCGCGGTAGATCTCGGCGAGGGTGCCCTCGAACGTGTACGTGCCGCTGGGTCCCTGGCCACGGCCGTCGTAGATCTGCAGGAATCCCGGCGCCCACCAGGACGTCAGGACCGGTGGTGCGGCGGATCGCCAGGCCGTGCGCCACTGGTCGACCGCTCGGATGAGGTCCCGCTCGATGCCGTCCGGCAGGGGTTCGTCCAGCTCGTAGTCGAAGAAGTATGCGGCGCGATCGAGGTCGATGGTGTCCGGATACACGTAGCGGTAGCTGGCCTCGGGCCCGCGCTTGTGGATCGGCAGTGCGTCCGCGTCGGTGTAGAGCGGACTGAAGCGTTCCATCCAGACGCGGGTGACGTTCGCCGGTGGCGGCAGGTGCCACAGATACGGTATGGCAGCCACCTGCTCGGTGTAGTCGGCCTCGGTTTCGTCGGGAAATCCCCAGAGGATGTTCCACCCGACGTCGATGCGGTAGTAGTGCGCCCATCGCAGCAGATTGACGTTCTGCGCGGCGCGCACGCCTTTGCGCATCAGCTGCAGCACGTGCGAACTCAACGATTCGACCCCGGGCTGGATGTGGCTGACGCCCGACTGGGCCATCAACCGCAGCTGCGCGCGGGTCAGGTTCGCCTTGACTTCGTAGAAGATCTCGTAGTCTGCGCCACTCGCGACCAGTTCCGGCAACACCGTTGTCAGGTAACCCATGTCGAGGATGTTGTCGACGGCCTGAAACCGGAAGCTGCGGTAGCGCCGGGCGTGCTGGGAGAGTTCATCGAGTACGCGTTCCGCGGGCTTGGCGCGAAACTGCATCGTCGTGCCGTTCAGCCCGCAGAACGTGCAATGGTGTTTGGCCCCCCACCAGCAGCCGCGCGCCGACTCGAACGGAATCCACACCTCGCCGTGACCGGTGCGGGGCAGCAAACTCAGCTCCTCCGCACGGTCGAAGTACTCGTCGTAGTCCGGCGGCGGCCCGTCGAGCCGCCGGACCGGCGGGTCGGGCGGCGTGATCACGACCTGTCCGCCCTGCCGGCTGGCCACGCCGGGCACCGCGGCCGCGTCCTCGCCGGCTGTGAGGGCCGAAAGCAGGAGGGGGAAGGCCACGTCCCCCTCGCCGATCACGGCATAGTCGACACAGTCGACGGTGCGCACCAGCTCCGGACCCATCTCGCCGTCGAAGTTCGCGCCGCCGAACACGGTCACGATCGCCGGGTACCGCTGCTTCAACCGCCGCGCCAGCGCGAAGGATGCCGTGTTCTGCTGGAACGTCGACGTGAAGCCGACCACGCCGACCTCGTGCCATGGGAAGGCGTCCAGCATCGCGGCCAGGTACGCGGGCACGTCCTGGTCCCGGGTTTCGAGCAACCTGCGACGTATCCGTTCGGGCGAGCGGTCGAGGTAGCCGAAGTCATCAGCGAAGACCGCCACCAGGTGGCCGTCCGGGTCGGGCGCCGCGTCGCCGAAGGCCGCCGTCGAGAACAGCCACTCACCGAGCATCCGGCCACGATGCTCGGACAGCAGGCGGTAGTAGTCGGCACCGATCCGCGCGGCGAAGTCCAGGTTGGCGTGCAGAGTCCGGACGTCGAAGCCGTGCGCGCGGCCGACGGCGGCCAGCAGTCCGAGCTGGATGGACGGCCGGTCGACGTCCATGAACGGCATCGACACGACGACGGCCGCGCGGAGCTGTGCGGGCGCCGGACCGGGCGCCTCAGCGGCCATCTCTCAGCCGTCGGCCGGCCTCGGAATGATCTTCATCGTGACCCCCGGGCGGTTGGGAATGATCATGCTCGAAGCAGGGGGCGGGGGTTCCGTACTGGCGCTGAACGCAGAGTTGAACTGCTCCAGGAGCTGAGTTGCGAGCTGCGGCGGAACGACCTCGTGGTCGATGATCGCGGATTCCTCGGTGTCGTCGGTCGACACGAGATCCGTCTTGCCGCGTCCCATGCCGGAGGCGCTGATCGTGTCGGAGGCCACCGAGAAGATGCCCGACAGAAGAGTCTTCTCGTCATAATCGAGGGTGTCTTGGAAACCGACGAGTTTGTCGCTCAGCCCCTTGAGCAGTTCCTTCGCGGTCTTGTTCGGCTGGCTGGGATTGTTGGATTGATCGGTCACGGCGGACCTCCGGGATCGGCGGTACTGACGGTCTCGTAGTCGACGAGCGGTCGAACGACGTCCGTGGATTGTCAGAGTCGACACGAGACGCCGGCAACGACACTCAGTAGCCGCGCCGTAGCGTAACGTGGCGGATCAAATCGATTTAGCGGGCGGCGGCGGCGCGACTCATCGACGGCAATATCTCCTTAACAAGGTGCCCGTCCGGTACCCGACCGTCAAGGGCCTCCCTCAGGCGCGTACGGTCGCGGCGATCCGGCTGAGCTTCGCCGCGATGTCGTCGGCCGCCGGATGATGGAGAGCGTCGAACATGTTCTTGGCCTGCTGCCACGACGCACGGGCGGCGTTCATGTCACCGATGGCGCGGTACGTATCGCCCAGACGCCCCAAGGTGTCCGCCTCGTTGAAGCGGTCGCCGAGTTGTCGCCACAGCTCTGTCGCGTGCCGGTAACAGCGCACCGCCCGGTCGTGGTGGGCCAGATGCTCGTGGGCGTACCCGAGGCTGTCCCATGCGGCCGCCTCGCCGTAGGCATCGCCGAGCTGAGCGTGCAGGGCGAGCGCCTCTTCGCAGTAGACGAGGGCCGTCTCGTGGTCGTCCAGCAGGGAGCAGAACCAGCCGACCGCGTTGAGGGCCGCTGCCTGTCCCGCCCGGTGCCCTGTGTGCCGGTACAGCTCCAGCGACTGCCGGGCGTGGTCGAGCGCCTCGCCGTGACGGCCCTGCCGATAGAGCACCCGCGCGGTGGTGAGGTGGGTGTGGCCCTGGCCGGTCGGGTCGTCGGCACCCTCCGACAGCGCCGCCGCCAGCCGCAGGTGCGTGTGGGCGTCGTCGTCGCGGCCCAGCGTCGAGTAAGCGCGCGCGAGGCAGCAATGCGCCCGCGTTTCGTATGCGCGGTCCGCCGTCGTGCCCAGGGCGGTCAGCGCGGCGCGCTGGACGGCCACCTGGTCGTGCCAGTGACCCTGCAGGTCGAAGTAGGTCGCCAGGCTCCAAGCGAGCTGCCAGACGTGGGCGTCGGACCCCAAGGTGGCCGCGAGGTCGACGGCGGACAGCAACGCCGGGTGCTCCGCGGCGAACCAGGCAAGCGCCCGCTGGTGGTCGGTAATTCTCTCGACGGTTACTCCGGAGCGTGGCGCGGCCAACAGCAGCGGATCACGGTGCGGATTGAGCAGCCGGTCAGCGGTGTGGGCCGTGTAGAGGTAGTGGTCGAGCATCCGGTGCATGGCCACCCGGCGGTCGCCGTCGCTGTCCCGCTCGTGCGCCAGCTCGTTGGCGTACGCGCGAAGCAGGTCGTGGAAGACGAACCAGCCGGGGGCGGGCTCCTCGATCAGGTTGGCCCGCGTCAGGTCGGTGAGCGCCCGGTGGGTGTCGCGGCGAGGCAGACCGGCCAGACTGGCCGCGACGGCAGTGGTCAGGTGCGGACCGGGGTGCAGACCGAGCAGCCGGAACACTCGGGCAACCGGATCGCTGAGTGCTCGGTACGACCAGGAGAACACGGCCCGGACGTCCGTCGCGACGTCGGAGTCGTCGTCGAAAGCGTCCAGCCCACCGCGGGCCTCGCGCAGTTCGTCGGCGAGCACCGCCAGCGGGAACTGCGGGTGTGTCGCCGCGCGGGCGGCCACGATCGCCAGGGCCAGCGGCAGCCGAGCACAGGACGCGATGATCTCCTCTGTCGCGGCCGGTTCGGCGGAGACGCGGGTCCGCCCGATGCGGGAGGCCAGCAGCTCCCGCGCCTCGGCGACCGTGAGCAGTCCGACCGAGACGGCATGGGCGCCTTCGGTGACGACCAGGCTGTCCAGGCGGTTCCGGCTGGTCACCACAGCGAGGCAGCCCGGTGAGCCGGGCAGCAACGGGCGCACCTGCTCGGCGTCGCGGGCGTTGTCGAGGACGACCAGGACGCGTTTGTCGGCCAGCAGGGTCCGGTACAGCGCCGCCTGCGCCTCCAGGCCGACCGGGATCGGCTGGGGTGACACTCCGAACGCGTCCAGGAACGCGCGGATCGCCTCGCCGGGTTCCATCACCGAGCCGGTGCGATCGAACCCCCGCAGGTTGACGTACAGTTGCCCGTCCGGGAACCGGTCGCGCACTTGATGGGCCCAGTGCAGGGCCAGCGCGGTCTTGCCCACCCCGGCCATGCCGTCGATCGCGGTGATCACCACGGGGTCGCCGCCGTCGTCACGGACGTCGTCGAGGAGCAATCCGTGCAGCCGGGTGAGCTCGGTCTGCCGGCCGGCGAAGTCGGCCAGGCTGTGCGGCAATTGGCTGGGCAGCGCCATGCCCGGCTCATCGACGGAAGCCACCACCGGTGGATCCGCCGTTGGGGCGCTCACCACCTCGACTCTCGCGTCGGGCTCCAGCGCGGGGTCGGCGGTGAGAATCTGCCGCTGCAGATGCTGCAACGGCGCGGCAGGCTCGATGCCCAGCTCGTCGCTCAGCCGCCGGCGAGCCTCCTGGAACACCGCCAGGGCCTCGGCTTGGCGACCCGAGCGGTACAGCGCCAGCATCAGCAGCTCGTGTAGCCGCTCACGGAGCGGGTACCGAGTCGCCAACTGCCGCAACTCCCCCACAACGTCCGCGTGCCGGCTCTGCGCCAGGTCCAGCTCGAGCCGCTGCTCCCACACCTCGAGACGGCGCTCGGCCAACCGATCCCGCTCCCCCTCCACGAGGGGACCCACGAGACCGTCACACAGCGGGCCCCGCCACAACCGCAGCGCCGACCGGAGCTCGTCTCCGGTCGCCTGAAGATCGCCACGCACCCGGGCCTGCCGGGCCCGCTCCACGTGCTGTTCGAACAGCTCCAGGTCCAGGGCCCCCGCAGGCAGCGACAGCAGGTAGCCCGTCCGCGTCCACACCAGCTCCGACACCTGCCGTCCGGCGCGACCCGGCTCCAACACCCGGCGCAGTCCGGACATATGCTTCTGGACCAGGTTCACCGCGTACGCCGGCATCTGAGCGCCCCACACGGCCTCGATCAGCTGGTCGCGACCGATTGGCCGGTTCGCTTGCAGCAGCAGCACCGCAAGCACGACCTGCTGCTGCACAGGCCCGAGATTGAGCGCGACGTCACCGCGCCAGGCCCGCAACGGCCCCAACACCTCGAACCGCACCACCGGCCCGCCCCGATCGCCCATCGCGTGCCTCCCGGCCCGAGCAACCGTTACCAACCTAGCCCCACGCCATCGGGGCTCCTACCCCATTAGGGCGAAGGTGGGCGAAAGCGGTCCGGTCAGGCCGAGAGTCGCAGCTCGTCGGGGGACGTGCCGGACTCGGCGAGAAGCTGTCCGAGTCGGCGCAAGGCCCGTCCGCGGATCGGCCCGATGGCGCCGACCGGCATTGACAGCGCCGAGGCGATCTCGTAGTAGGACCGTTCGTCGTCGGCGAAGAGCGCGCGCACCAGCCGGGCCTGGCGCGCCGGGAGACTCTCTACCGCCTGCCACAACAGCCGGCTTCGCTCGGCCCGAATCAGTCCCTCCGCCATGTCGGCGGAGGCGTCGGCGGCGGTCGACTCCGCGCTGTCGAACGGCGTCTCCCGGCGCTGCCGCTTCAGGATGCGCAGGCAGCTGTGCCGCATCGTGGTGCTCAGCCAGGCTCCCACCCGGTCATGCGAGCGCAGCGTGTGCACGTGCTGAATGAGGCTCAGCCATGTCATCTGCACGGCGTCATCCGCG
>DASYTU010000297.1:0-46038 GCA_036001925.1 Actinoplanes sp. | reverse complement strand
CCGGCACGTACACACCGGTTTTCCTCCTCACCGGGGTCGCGTGCGCGGTCGCCGCCGCGGCACTCGCGGCCGCCGGCTCTCGCCGATCGACGGGAACGCTCTAGATATCTAGGAGACGGTCCGGCGCCGCGGTTGTGCGCGCAGTACGCCAGCGAGGCGGTCGGCGGCGACCTGGACCATCACCAGGGCATCAGCCAGCATCGGGTCGAGTTGCTCCGCCGATCGCCCGGGTGGGGCGTCCTCGCCGAGCTGGCGGCGCCATGCCTCGATGAGCTGGATGATCGCTCCTAGGACGGCTGCGACGGTGTCGGCGAGCTGATGTGATCGCGGCCCGCGGCTCCGGACGACCGCATGGTGAACCCAGGCGAGGCGAGCGAGTTGCAGGTCGAGCAGCCGCCCGCCGTCCGGCGATCGACCGGGCAACGCGGCGATATCGCGGTCGGCCTCCCAATGGAGATCGGCGCGGTCGTCGACGTCCAAGCCGGCGAGCGTCTCCGCCGCCGCAAGGTGGTCGATCGTCGCGGCCGCGATGCGGGCCAGCAGGTCGGCGCGCCGACGGGCGTCGGAATGATCCTTCATGATGAACACGGGATCACCGAGGCCCAAGATTCCCATCATCGTTTGCAGATCTGGAACGGTCGTTAGCGAGTCCGGTTCCATCGCATCTCCTCGAACAACGTGCCGGCAGAATCGACGCTACTGACTCGCCGGCGCCATGGGATCCATGTGACGAATCGCACCACGGTCGGGGGTCGGTACGTGCCGATCTTGCTCCGCGCATTTTCGCGTCGAAAGTGGACGTACCTTTGCTGGCCCTCAAGGCATACGCCGACAAGCCTTCCTCACGATCTATCGGGTCATCGATCCGCAATGTACGTTGATCTTTGCCCCTCGACAAAGGAGTTGAGCAGATGCGAAAGGTATTGTTGGCCGGCATTGCCGGAGTTATCGCAACGGTCGCGTTCGCAACCCCGGCCGCAGCGATCACGTACGGCGTTCCCGATGGCAACGGCCATCCTGAGGTGGGCGCGCTGCTCGCCCCGACCCCGTACTCGGACGGCACCTGGGCGACCTGCTCCGGGACGCTGATCTCGCCGACGGTGTTCCTCACCGCCGCCCACTGCGACCAGGGCGTCGACCGCGTGGCGGTGACGTTCGACTCCACCTATGACGCCGCGACCGGGACGACCTACTGGGGCACCTGGCATGCCGACCCCGGCTACAACCAGGCGCAGAGCGACCCGCAGGACGTCGCGGTGGTCGTGCTGGACAAGGCGGTCAACACCATTACGCCCGCCCGGTTGCCAGGGCCGGCCACGTTGAGCAACCTGAGCGTCGGGACCCGCTTCACCTCGGTCGGTTACGGTGCACAGTCGGTGACGATCAACAAGGGGCCGGACTTCCATTACGCGGACGTCCGCTACGTCGCCACGGGCGGCTTGGAAGCGGTGAATCCGAACTGGCTGCGCATCTCGATGAACCCCGCTCGGGGTGATGGCGGCACCTGCTACGGAGACTCCGGCGGCCCGAACTTCCTCGGCGCCGGCAGCGGCGAGACCAACATCGTCGCCGCCACGACCATCACCGGCGACTTCATGTGCCGGGCCACGAACGTCACTTACCGCATGGATACGCCGTCGGCGCGAGCGTTCCTCGGCCAGTACGTCACGTTGCCACAGCGGTAGCCGAGCCCGGCACCCGGCTTCGCCCTCGCCCACCCGCGGCTCACCCGGGTGGGCGTGGGCAAGCAGGGCGAAGGGCGTCCGCGCCTGGACTACCTGTGAGAGGCCCGGCCCAAACCGGTGGGCTGGTCGTCGCGTGCGGCAAGATCGGCCGACGACGGCATGACGGCGGTCAGCGCCGCGGGGTCGTCGGCGCGGTAGAGGCCGTAGCGTCCCGCCAACCGGGCCTGAGCGAGCCACACCGGCAGGCGGGTCGGCAGCAGCAGCTGGAAGCGGAGCATCCCCGCGTCCTCGATCAGACCGAACCACTCCGTACCGGGTTCGGCGGCCGGGGGTTCCGCCGGCGCCGAGCCGCCCGGCCCTAACGGCTCGGGAAAGACCGTGACGACGCTGCCGGCCGGGATCGCGGCACGTACCTTATCGATCGAGTCGCCGGCCCTCACCAGCAGCCACCGCCGTACCAGGGTCGACGTGCTTTCCAGCAGCGCCAGGTCGGCGCCCTTCGCCGCCGACAGCGCGCTCACGCGGGCCCAGAACTCGTCGTCGGCGCGCGGTAGCGCCGCCATCGGCAAGGCCGCATCGCCCCGGGTCGGCGCCAGCGGCGCGGCCGGCGTGGAGTCCGGGCGCAGGCCGAGATCCCGCGGGGTCGGCGCGGCGAGCGACGTCGCCACCGCCTGGCGGACCTGGACCCGGATCCGCCAGATGCCGATCAGCAGGAGGACGAGAGCCAGCAGGCGGACCGAGTACCCCGCGGCGTAGTTCCGCAGCGACGACAGCAGCTCGGACCTCGTCGCGTCCGCGTCGTACGGATGTACGGTCGTCGAGGCGCCGAGGAAGCGGAACGCGAAGCTGACCAGCAGCAGGACGTTCCAGGCCCGTACGGTCCAGTGTTTTACCGCGTCGGCGTCGGTGACGCCGACGCTCTGCAGCAGCCGTCGGGTGTCCCGGTGCCACCAGGAGAACGCGATCAGGTACGCGATCACCAGGACGAAGTGGATCTGGTCGAAGCCGGTGGCGTGCCGCATCGCCAGGTCGACCACCGCCGATGTGCCGGACCGGCCTTCGGTGGACACGGCCCGAAACATCCCGAGGTAGGTGACCAGGACGACCAGCCCGGCGAACGCGGACGCGGCGGTGACGCCGAGCAGGGCGAACGTGAAGAGCTCCCAGCGCCGCGGTGCGCGCGGCGTGAAGGGCGTCGTGCGGTTCATCGATGGTCCCCCGTGCGAAGTGTGGGGGAAACATAGCGTCTCGCGAATCGGTGGCACTATCCCGGTGAGCGTCCACTCGGACCGGCCCCGCTCACCTCGCCGATCCGCTCAACCGGCCTCGGACGAGTGGCCGGGGAACAGGTGGGCCGCCGGGTCGATGGCCACGGCCGCGTTGTTGACGGCGGTTGCCGCCTCCCCGAAACCGGTCGCGATCAGCCGCACCTTGCCCGGGTATTCGACGATGTCGCCGGCGGCGAAGACCCGGGGAAGGTTGGTGGCCATCGTGCTGCTCACCACGACGTGGCGCCGGTCCAGCTCCAGGCCCCACTCGGCGAGCGGGCCGAGGTCGGCGACGAAACCCAGCGCGGCGACCACGGTGTCCGCCGGGACCCGCTCCGTACCGACGCGGTCGACGGCGACCTCGGCGGCGGTCACCCGGACTTCCCCATGCAGCGCGGTGACCTGGGCATTGACCATGATGCGTACGGGCAGGGCGCGGACGCGGTCGACCGTCCCGGCGTGTGCCCGGAACCGGTCCCGGCGGTGGACGAGGGTCACGGACTTCGCCACGCCGTGAAGCGCGAGCGCCCAGTCGAACGCCGAATCGCCGCCGCCGACGATGACCACGTCATGTCCGGCGAGGTCATCCAGCCGCGGCACGAAATAGACCACGCCGGCACCGGTGTAGGCCTCCGCAACCGGGAGCCGGCGCGGGGTGAAGCTGCCCAGGCCGCCGGTGATGAGGACGGCGCCGCAGGCCAGGTCGGTGCCGTCGGCCAGGCGCAGCACCGGCGAGCCGTCGCGGTATGAGAGCTTGTCGGCCCGTATACCGAGCAGGTATTGCGGTGCGAACGGCGCCGCCTGCTCGATGAGGTTGGCGACCAGGTCCCGTCCCTTGATCGTCGGGAAACCCCCGACGTCGAAGATGTCCTTCTCCGGATACATGGCGGTGATCTGCCCACCGGGCTCGGGCAACGTATCGATGACGGCGACCGTCAGGCCGCGAAAACCGGCGTAGTACGCGGCGAAGAGACCGGTTGGGCCCGCCCCGATGACGGCCACGTCCACCTCGCGCATACCGCCTTAGCCCTCCGTCGTACGGAACCACGATCGCTTCAGAGTGACGGTAGGCCGGTGATGCATCCCGGAGCAACAAAACGGTCAGACCGTCTTGACGTACCTGCGGCACGGGCACCGGGATCGTCCCGCCGGCGTATACGGCGGGGTTGTCGAAGGGTCCCTCGTCGCCGACCACCATGACGACGCCGGCTACCGCGTCGCCGACGACGGCGACTACGGTGTCACCGAGGCGGTCGGCGGCGCGGGTCCGGAACGACTCGGGCGTGCGGACCTCGACCAACGCTTCGGGCACGTTGCCCACGTGAGCATCGCGCCACCCGTGCAGCCAGATCTCGGCGATCGCGGCGGCGTCTTCGGCCCATGCCGGGCGGAGGTTCATAGCCAGCATCGATCGAGCGTAACCATTGTGGACGCCTAGAACCGCCGGTCGCCGCCTCGCCCGGCGTCAGGAGATGGCCCGCCAGCCGCGTTGCACGCCCGTCTCGCCCGCGGCCAGCACCTCCTGTACCTCCGGCAGGAGGCGGCCGTCCTCGTCGAGCAGGTCACGCCAACTGCGTTGAGGCTTCCAGCCGAACAGGCGGGCGGCCTTGGCGCAGGAGATCCCCGACGCGTCCGGCCGCTCGACCGGCCGCAGTTCCACTTCGTCGCCGAAATGGCGGCGCACCATGTCGTGCAACCCCAACCCGGCGGCGTTGTCGGCGGCAGCGCAGTAGACCACCTCGTGGCCGGGCAAATCCGCGGTCACCGCGGCCGCGATGAGGTCGACCAGGTCGTACACCAGGACGTACGACCAGAAGGACGCGCTCTTGTCGGTGCCGCGGGCCCGCACGATCGGCCCGACGTTGCGCTCGATGTTGCCCTCCCACTGCACCCATGTCGGCCGGACGGACACTCCTGCCAGGTCACTGCGCTGGACCGAGGCGTCCATCAGCTCCTCGCCGAAACGCTTGGACAGCGCGTACGAGTCCTGTGGCCGGATCCGGTGCGCCTCGTCGATGGGCGCATAGTCCGCGTGGAAGTACCGCCTCGGGTAGGAGAACCCGGGCACGGTCTCGCTCGAGAGGTGCACGAACCGCCGGACGCCGGAGCGTTCCGACGCCTCGATCATGTGGTACGTCGCCATCACATTGTTCTGGAAGATCACGTGTGGGGGGTTGTGTTTCGGACTGGCGATCGCGGCGGTATGCACGACGCCGTCATGTCCCGGCACGACCGCTGCGACGTGTCCGGCGTCGGCGAGGTCGGCTTGCACATAGATCACTTCGCGAGCGCGTTCGTACACCGCCGGCGCGATGTCGACCGCCGTCACCTCATGGCCGTCCTGCAGCAGGCGGTCGACGGTGGCGGCGCCGACCTTCCCGCGAGCTCCCGTAACGAGAATGCGCATAGGAAAGGCTAACCACGAGACACGGAAACGCACACTCATCAATTTCGGATTGCCGGAGTCCGTGGCGTATAACGGGCGCATGGACAGTGAGCAGCTCGCCCGGTTGTTGGGCGAGGTGCCCGGTACCGAGGTCTCGGCCGGCTCCGGCATGGTGACGGCCTACCTGCCGGCGATCGGCGACGTGGTGCGGTTGGCGCCCGAGGACGTGCTGGGTGCGGAGCCGATCGCCGTACCGACCGGCGCGCCTGCGGTGCGGCTCCGGATCCGTCGCGGCCACGATAAATTGCCGCTCATCGTCACCGTGGACGATGTCGTGTTCATGCCGGCGTACGCGGCGGACGTGATGGACGCGGGCGCGGAGGTACGGGTGCCGGCCGCGCCTCATCTGGTGGCGTACTCGGAGATGCACCGCGACGTGCGTGCGCTGGGCCGGGCGGTCGATGAGGCCGGAGTGGAGTTCGACCCCGACACCCTCGCGGCGACCGTGCTCGTGCACCGCTGTTTCCTGGCCGGGGCGGTACGGGTCGGGCTCTGGCCGGTTCGGGTCGCGGCCTGGTGGGAGTACACCTGGGCACGGGTCGGTGGCGGCCTGCCGCTCGCACCGTTCCGCGCGGACCCGGTCTGGGACCGGCTGATGGCGGATGTGGGCGAGGCGCGGCGCTACGCGGCGGGCGGCGCTCAGTGAGCAGAACCGCTGTCTACGTCGGACACCCGCCCGACCGCGGCTCGGTGGCCATCGACTCAGCCCGGCAAACGGCCGGTGGGCGCCGGTAGCGAACGTGAATGTCGCTCACGGGCCGCGATGACACAAACCGGCGGTGGCCCTCGCTAGCGAGGGGCGTCCGGGTCCGCGCCCGCGTCATCCAGCACCTCGTCGTCCGCGTGCGCGCCGAATTCCGCGACCCGGACCTCGGTGGTGCGCTCGTACCTCTTGACGCGGTCGGTCCACTCGGCGTCGACACCGAAGGCCACGCCGGCAAAGCCGACGTCGCGGATCGCCGCCGGCACGTCGACGCTGCCGGGCGGCAATATCCGTACCGGGTCACCGACGGCCAGCGTGTGCGGGGGAACGAAGAATTCGTCCGATATGACGGTACGGGCATGGACGAATCCGCCGACCGCTACCACCGCTCCCGCGCCTAGTCGGGCCGTCTGCAGCACGGTGGCGGCGGTCGCCAGATAGGCGCACCGGCCCACCTCGCAGCCGAGCAGCGTGGCATGCGGCCCCACGAAGACGTGGTCGCCGAGCACCACCGGCTGGTCCGTACCGGTGACCGCGGACGCCCGCAGGACGGCGTTCTCGCAGATCACTGTGGCCTCGCCGATCTCGATGCGGGACGCCTCGGCGTCCAGCACGGCGCCGTACATCACCCGAGCGCGCGGCCCGACGACCACGTCGCCGATCAACGTCGCGGTCGGGGCGATGTAGGCGGTGGGATGCACGCGCGGTTCGTGTCCGCGGTGCCGGATCCGGAGTCCGCCAAGACGAGCGTTCATGATGCCATCCTGCCCCGGGTCACGGCGTCGCCGCTCGGCCTCAGCGCGGCCTCGCCGAGCGGGCATCGCCATGATCCACATATTGAGCGCATGTTGATCCACTGCCGATATCGTCGCGCGGCGCTCGCCGGACCTGGCGGGCGTTCGTCCGAATAGAAGGTGATTCAGATGAGTGCGCGACCCCGCGGCAGGTTGTTCGTCGCCGCGACCGTAATGATGCTGCTCGGCTCGATCGCGATGGCCGCCTCGGCCGCCGCGGATTCGGCCCCGACGGCGACCTGGTCGCTCATCTCCACACAGTCCGTGCAGTTCGTCGGTTACCCGCAGGACTCGGCCATGGGCCGGAACCCGGATGGGCGGCCGGAGTACTTCCGGACCCGCGAGGGCGGACTCGACCACGCGTGGCAGCAGCTCGACGGCCGGTGGACCGGCTGGCAGCACTTGGGTTCGCCGACGACACAGTTCACGGTCACCAACGAGGCGGACGGGCGGCTGCGCGTCTTCGCCACGTTCACCGATTGGACCGTGCACACCATCGCGCAGAACTGTCCCAACTGTGGGTGGGGCACCTGGAGCGGCAACCTGACCCCGGGGATCTCCATACCCGGCGGGCCGATCCTGGCCGGCCTGGACGCCGCCCGGCGCCTGCAACTGTTCGTCGTGGGCACGGACAACGTCACCGTCTACCAGGTGTCGCAGGTGACACCGAACGGCGGATTCGCGGCACCCGTGAAACGCTGGACGTTGCCGCAGCGCGCGGGCACCGACCTGCCGGACAACCCGTTGCCGGCGTTCACGCACAACGCCGACGGTCGGCCAGAGCTGTTCGTGCCGATGGCGGACGGCCGCTACTACCACGCGTGGCAGTGGCTCGACGGCTCGTGGAGTGGCTGGTCCGACCTCGGCGCTGCGGTGAACTCCCACGTTTCGGTGGTGAACGAGGCGGACGGGACGCTCGCCGCCTACTCGGTCGGCGGCGACTGGAACGACACCGCCGTGCACCGGATCGCACAGGTGTGCCCGAACTGCGGCTGGGGTGGCTGGACCACCGCCGTCCCGGCGACGCTCGTCGACCGGCAACTGGTCGGCGTGACGGCGAGCCGGGACGCGGCCGGCCGGGTGCAGCTCTTCGCGACGGCCGACGCCCCAGGGTCCAACGGCTACAGCCACGAGCCTCCGTTCAGCCTGCATCAGGCGTCGGAGGTAACGCCCAACGGCGGCTGGGGCGCCTGGACGACGTTCGGGCCGCTGCCCGATGACGAGATGCCGATGCCGAAGAACCTGTTCAGCGCGCTGGATCCGGCCGGGAACATGTGGCTTCAGGTCGACTGCGACACCGCTGACCGGACGCAGACGCTGGCCTGCATCGGCCGGCTGGAGCCGTAAGTCCATCGCCGTCGTACGCGCTCACCCGGCACCCGTCGGGTGAGCGCGCCGCGGGACCAGGTCAGTCCCGGACCCGCAGCCGGGCGACCGGGAACCTGCGGTCGGTCTTCTTCTCGTATTCGGCGGCGTCGGGCCAGTACTCCCGCCAGATCCCGTACAGGCGCTCCCACTCGGCGTCGCCCGACCGTACGACGGTGTGATCGGCCTTGAGCGTGTCGGTACCGAGCTCGATGGTCAGCGGCCCGGATGCGGCCTCGAGGTTGGCGACCCACTGCGGGTCGGTGGGCGCGCCGCCCAGGCTTCCGCAGATCACGTAGCCGTCGCCGTCGGGCGCCGCGACGAGCGGGTTGACGTACTCCTTGCCGGAGCGGCGACCGACGCTGTGCAGCAGGATGAGCGTCTTGCCCTCCCAGTGGCCGCCGACCACGCCATCGTTGGCGCGGAAGGTCTCGATCACCGTGTCGTTCCACGAAGCCATGCCCGGAGTCACCTCATGTCATAGGGCGGATGAACGTTCAAGTCAAACGTACCCGTCCGGGGCGGGCAAGATGTAGCCATGTCGGTAGCGAACGGGCCCGTCGGCGGTCTGCTCGACGGCGTGGCACTGGTGGACCACCACTGTCACGGCGTCGTGAACGCGGAGCTCGACCGCCAGCGGTTCGAGCTGCTGGCGACCGAGGCCGACCGGCCGGCGCCGCCGGGATGTACGGGCTTCGACACCCAAGTGGGCTTCGCGATCCGGCGCTGGTGCGCGCCGGCGATCGGGCTCGAGCCGCACGCCTCCCCGGAGGACTACCTGGAGCGGCGGTCCGCGCTCGGCGCCGCCGAGGTCAACCGCCGGCTCCTGAGTGCGGCGGGCATCGGCGCGTTCCTCGTGGACGCCGGATACGCCCCCGAAGCCGGTCTGAGCCCAGCACAGATGGCCGAAGCCGCGGGGGCCACCGCCAGGGAGGTGGTGCGCCTGGAGGCTGTCGCGGAGCGGGTGGCGCGGGACGGCGCGACCGCAGGCGGATTCGCGACCGCGTACGCCGACGCCCTCGACCTGGCGGCATCCGACGCCGTCGGTGTCAAGTCGGTCATCGCGTACCGGTACGGCCTCGACTTCGATCCGGAGCCACCGTCGGCGGGTGAGGTGCGCGACGCCGCGGGACGCTGGCTGCGGCGTGTCGAGGGCGCCGCGTCGCCTCGCCTGGACGATCCGGTGCTGCTGCGTCACGTGCTCTGGGCCGGCGTCGACCGTGGCCTGCCGGTGCAGTTCCATGCCGGATTCGGCGACCCGGATCTGGACCTGGACCGTTGCGATCCCGCGCGGATGACCGGCTTCCTCCGAGCCGTGCGGCCGCGGCAGGTCGACATCATGCTGTTGCACTGCTATCCGTTCCATCGCCAGGCCGGCTACCTCAGCCAGGTCTTCCCGCACGTGTACATGGACGTCGGGTTGGCGGTGAACTACGTCGGCGCCCGAGCCGCCGCGGTGATCGCCGAGTCGTTGGAGCTGGCACCGTTTCACAAGGTTCTTTTCTCGTCCGACGCATTCGGGCTGTCCGAGCTGTACTACCTCGGCGCGGTGCTGTTCCGGTATGCCTTCGACGAGGTCGTCGGGGGCTGGGTTGCCGCGGGCGTGTGGTCGGCGCCGGACGCGCGACGGGTGGCACGGTTGGTCGCCGCCGGTAACGCCGAACGTGTCTATGGACTGCGCGTTATGGGAGGGACATATGTCGACCGTCTTCGGTGACGGCATGCGTACCGATCCGGCAGAGCAGGCGGTGCGCGCCGAGCAGATCGCCGGACAGCTGCGCGACGACGGCGTACGCGGAGTGGTGCTGTCCTATGTCGACACGGCCGGCCTGACCCGGATCAAGACCGTGCCGGTCGCGCGGCTGGCCCGCACGGCCCGGTGGGGCGTCGGGATGTCGACGGTCTTCGACGTCTTCCTCTCCAACGACCTGATGACCAGTACGGCGGAGCTCGGCAGCCCGGACGGCGACCTGCGACTGGTGCCGGATCTCGACCGGCTGGTCACGCTGGCCGCCCAGCCCGGATGGGCATGGGCGCCGGTCGACCGGTACACCCAGGCCGGTGAGGTCTGGGCGGCCTGCCAGCGAAGCTTCGCGCGGAAGATGGTGGACGCCGCCGCGGCGGCCGGTCTCACGTTCCAGATGGCCATCGAGGTCGAGTGGGCGCTGGGCCGCGGCGATGCCGACGGCTTCGTGCCGGCGTGCACCGGTCCCGCCTACGGCATGACCCGGCTGATCGAGCTCAGCGATTACGTCCGGGACCTGCTGGCCGCGCTCGAGGACCAGGGTATCCAGGTCGATCAGGTGCATCCCGAGTACTCCGACGGCCAGTTCGAGGTGTCGGTCGCGGCCACCGACCCGGTGAGTGCCGCCGACGACAGCGTCCTGGTCCGGCAGACGATCCGGGCGCTGTCTCAGCGGCACGGCCTGCGGGCCTCGTTCGCGCCTTCGGTGGTCGCCGGGCACGTCGGCAACGGCGGGCACGTCCATCTTTCGGCATGGCAGGACGGTCGGAATCTCTATGCCGGCGGGACCGGCCCGTTCGGCATGACCGGCGCGGGAGAGGCGATCGCCGCCGGAGTCCTGGGGCGGCTACCGGCGCTGCTGGCGGTCGGTTCGCCATCGCCCGCGAGTTATCTGCGGCTCGTGCCGTCGCACTGGGCGGGAGTGTTCGCGTGCTGGGGTCACGAAACTCGGGAGACCGCGCTGCGGTTCGTCACGGGCAATGCCGGCTGGGAAACGTCGGCGGCCAACTTCGAAGTCAAGTGCTTCGACCTGGCCGCCAACCCGTACCTCCTGGTGGGGGCCCTCATCGCGGCCGGCCTCGACGGCCTGCGGCGGCAGCGCCGCCTGCCGCCGCCGGTCACCGGCGACCCGGCCCGTTTCTCCGGCGACGAGCTGGCCGCACGCGGCATCCGCCGGCTTCCGACCACATTGGACGAGGCGGCGGCGGCGCTGTCCGCCGACGAGACGCTGCGTACGGCGCTCGGTGGCACGCTCGTCGACGCCGTGCTCGCGGTGCGCCGGGCCGAGGCGGAACGCTTCCGGGACGCGTCGCCGGAGGAGGTGGCCGCCGCCCTTCGTTGGGTTTACTGACCCGGTGGCGCGCTGTTGCGGTCAGTGGTGCAGGCCGCCGGCGGCGACATGGATGAACACCGCCGCCACCTCGTCGGCGGTGGTCAGCACGTCGACGTAGGCCTGTGCCGGTGCGAGGGCCTTCTCGACCGCCTTCGCGTCCGCCGCGGTGCCGAACGTGACCACGCTGAGCTGCACGGGTCGTTTCGGATCGATGGTCTTGCCGAGCCGGCCGGCGAGCTGGGCGCCGGTGAGCGAGTTCGGGTCGGCCTCGTTGCGGCCGTCGGTGAAGATCAGGACCTGGTTGGGTACGCCCGGACGATAGGCGTCCCGCGCGGACGTGTACGCGGCGAGGATCGTGTCGTACAAGCCCGTGCCGGTCCGCTTGTCGGCCAGCTTGTCGATGGCGCCGGCCAGGTCCCGCCGGTGGTTGCGATCCAGTGCGGTGATGCCGAGCAACTGGTGGTAGTCCCGCTCGCCGTCGAGCTTGCTGCCGAACTCCCAGAGACCCATGCGCGAATCGTCCGGTAGGAGAGCGCTCAGCGATCTGCACCCCTGCCGGACAAGCTCGATGCGGGAGGCGTTCGAGCCTCCGGTCGGTGCACCCATCGAACCGGACACGTCAACCACGACCAGCAGATTCGTCCGCCGATCGCCGGCGTACCAGGTGGCGAAGACGTGATCGACATGGTGTGGCGGGAGCAGCCCGAACGGCTTCGCCTGCGGCGGCGTCAGGGCTCCGCCGCCGGTGCCCTGCGCCGCTGCGGGTGTACGCAGGTCGGCGGTCCGCAGGTACGCGCCGGCTGCGGGGCCGGTCAACTCGCGGTACAGCCGGTCCAGGGCGGCGGACCGCTCCGGGTCCGCCACCGCCGCCGTCAGGGGCAGCCACGTGTACCGCAGCATGGCGGTGTGGTCGGTGCCGGGCAGGGTGGCCAGGTCGCCACCGGAAGCGGTGAGATAGGGCAGCAAGGAGTATTCGGGTACGACGCCCACCTCGCCGGCCCGGGTGGGCAGCGCCGGGCCGGCGTCGGTCACGGTACGGGTCTTCTTCTGGGCGCGGGCCAGCCACAGAGCCGACGCGTCCATGTCTTTGTCGAGCCAGACCGCTTCGGCCACCGCGCCGGCGGCGACCAGCCCGTCGCCCGAGCCGGCCGGGTCGCGGACCACCAGCCGCACGTCCTTGCCGCCGTCGACCAGCCGGGCAAGCCCTGACCAACTGGCCCCGGCCTTCCGGAGCCGCGTTCCGGTCGCCCGGTCGGCCACCATGTAGAACGGGCTGGCCGCGACGACGGCCCCGGCGTTGGCCGCCGGTGCCCCGACGAGGCCGAGAGACCCGGCCGAGCCGGCCCACGAGCCGTCGTCGGGTATCCACACGTCCGCGTTCACCTCGGCCGCTCGCTTCACGGCGGCGCGGCCGTCCGCGGTCGTCACCTCGAGCCGGACACAGTCGTCGGCCTGGTCGAGCACGGGCGCCATGGCGGCGAGTACGGGCGCGAACGAGGTCGCGGTCACCACCCGGACGGGACGGTCACACGGCCCGCGAACGGAATCGTCGGCGGGACCTGACGGCGCGTCGTGCTGCAAGGCCAGCGCCCCAGCGAGAACCAATCCGGTCAATCCCGGGACACCCACGGCGGGTACGAGCCACCGGCGGCTCATGGGACCGGCGCGGTGCTTGGCCATCGGCATTCTGTCCTATCGTGCGGTGTGCGCCTCCTTTCGAAGACGCCCCATCGGTCGCAGTGCACGACGACCAAGATCCTTTGGGATTCTATCGTCTCCGCCGTTTTGCCGCTCTCGACGACTTCTCGCCATGAGCCGTAAATCGCTACTGTGCATGAAGCGGGATTGGGGCATTCGTTCGCGCATAAAGTCCATTCACGCCCGGCGGCTACTCGCCGCTGGCCTCCTCCCGTTCCAGCGCCCGGGCCAATGCTTCGAAACCGGCAGCGATTCCCGCGGTGTCGCCGCTCGTTCGCGCATCCACCAGGAAGCCCCGGAGCGTTGCGAGGATCATTTCGGACACCTCCAATTTGCGCCGGTCGGACCAGCCCGCTGGGCAGATGGACAACAGCGACGGCAGATATTGCTGCGATGCCTCGCGGCCGAGTCGGGCATAGCGGCCGGAGTCGTACATCGCCAAGCCGATGGCCTGATCGAGAACCCGCGCCTCCTCGCCGACGAGGATCGGCCATAACGCGCGCACCCGATCCGCGAGGGGACGGTCGGCCGGCCCTTCGGTGGCGGCTGCCATCCCCTTCCCGATACGCCTCTCGCGTAGCCGAAGGATCGCCTGCTCGAGCAGGTCGTCAGCGCCGTCGAAGTAATAGAGCAGCACCTTGTGCGTGGTGCCGGCCGCCCGCGCGGCACGCCGGAGCGAGAAGTCCACGAGACCGTTGATCGCGAGATCGTCGGTGACGCGATCGAGCAGCTCGCGACGCCTCGCCTCACCGCGGGGGGACCCGGCCGATCGGCGGTAGCCGGCGCGGCCCGGCGCGTCCTGGTTTGTCGAGGCGTCCACCTCAACAGCATCCATGATCACTCCAGGGTGATCCGCATGGTGTGCGCGCGGGACGGCGGTGCGACGACCGCGCGCAGCGCACCGCCCTGACCGGCGTACTTGGCGCGGTAAGCCTCGTCGACCCGTTCGTTGATCGCCTCGTCGTCCAGGTTCTCGACCGTCGCCGGATACCGGTCCGCGCCGTCGACGAAGGTTGCCCGGCCGGTGCGTTGCACGCGCCGGTACCACTTCGATCCGCCGCCGTAGACGCTGCGGATGTACGGCACGCCATCCACCACGACCGCCCAGATCGGCGTCACCACCTCGCCGCCGTCTCGCAGCTCGGTGGCAATGCGCACGGTGTCCGTGTTCGCGAGGTAATCGATCGCAGCCATGGTCACATCGTGGTCGTATCGACGGTGAAGCGGTAGCACCCGTACCTCCTGAGCAGTGGGACCGATAACTCAACAGAATCGAACGTCGTGCCGGGCCCAGGAGCAACAAGAGCGACCGAACATTGACTCAATCGACCAACGAGCGTAATTTTCTGTCCTAGGTGTCGACAACCATGAATGTCTGCCATGCCGGCCGCCGCGCAGACGAGGTACCAGCTCCGTCCCCCGAACCAGGAGCACATCGCTATGCGCAGACATCCTTCGTTGCTTCGTCACCGGCGGATCCTCGTTTCGCTCGCCGCCGTACTGGCGCTCACTCTCGGCGTCCTTGTCGGCCTCCCCGGCACGTCGCAGGCCGCCGGTTCCCTGCCCTGCGACATCTACGGCGCTGCCGGCACAGCATGCGTCGCCGCGCACAGCACCGTGCGGGCGCTCTACTCCGCCTACAACGGGAACCTCTATCAGGTGCAGCGCGCGTCCGACCGCGCCACGACGAACATCGGCCTGCTGGCGCCCGGCGGTTACGCCAACGCGGCCGCGCAGGACTCGTTCTGTGCGAACACGTCGTGCATCATCACGATCATCTACGACCAGTCCCCGCGCCACAACGACCTGACCATCGAGGGACCCGGCACGGCCGGCGGACAAGACGTCGGCGCGAACGCGGCCGCGCTGCCCGTGACCGCAGGTGGCCATAAGGTCTACGGCATCTACATCGCTCCCGGCACGGGCTACCGCCACTACGTCGGGGACGGCGTCGCCCGGAACGGCCAGCCGGAGGGCATGTACATGGTGGCCAGCGGAACCCACGTGAACGGCGGCTGCTGCTTCGACTACGGGAATGTCGAAGCCAGCATCGCCGACACCGGCAACGGCCACATGGACGCCGTCAACCTCGGCACGACGTGTTACTTCCCGCCGTGCACCGGCATCGGCCCATGGGTCGCGGCCGACCTCGAGAACGGCCTCTACCAGGGCTACCGCTCGAACCCGGCGAACCTGGGCAACGCCACGCCGTACGTCACCGCGCTGTTGAAGAACAACGGCCAGACGACGTTTGCGCTCAAGGGTGGCAACTCGCAGTCGGGCGGCCTCACCACCTGGTACAACGGGTCGCTGCCGCCCGACGGGTACAGCCCGATGCACCAGGAGGGATCCATCGTTCTCGGAACGGGTGGCGACAACAGCAACTGGTCCATCGGCTCCTTCTTCGAGGGAGTGATGACGGCGGGTTACCCCACGGACGCGGCCGACGACGCCGTCCAGGCCAACATCGTCTCGGTCGGTTACGCCGGCTCGACCGGCACGTCGCCCACCGCGGCCACGATCACCGGCCCGGGCGGAAAGTGCGTCGACGTCCTCGGTGACGACACCGGTGGGGACGGCGCCAGCGTGAACCTGTGGGATTGCCAGTCCTATGCGGTCGACCAGCACTGGACGCACAATGCCGACAACTCGCTCTCGACGCTGGGGCGCTGCCTCGACATCAACGGCAACGGCACGGCGCAAGGCACGCCGGTCGAGCTGTGGGACTGCAACGGCGTCGGTGGTCAGAAGTGGGTGCAGCAGGCGGACGGTTCGCTGCGTAACCCGCAGTCCGGCCGGTGCCTCGACTCGCCGGGCGGTGCGACCGCGAACGGCACGCGCCTGCAGATCTGGGACTGCAACGGTACGGCGGCACAGAAGTTCTCGGTCAACGGCGGCGGCACGATCATCGGCCCCGGTGGCAAGTGTGTGGACGTCGCCGCCGATGACACGGGGGGCAACGGTTCGGAGGTTCAGCTGTGGGACTGCCAGTCCTACGCGGTCGACCAGCACTGGTACCACAACGCCAACGGTTCGCTGCGGACGCTCGGCCGCTGCCTTGACATCATCGGTAACGGCACGGCGCAAGGCACGCAAGTGGAGTTGTGGGACTGCAACGGCGTGGGTGGTCAGGTCTGGCAGCAGCAGGGTGACGGCTCGCTGCGTAACCCGCAGTCCGGCCGGTGCCTGGACTCGCCGGGCGGGGCGACGGGGAACGGTACGCGGCTACAGATCTGGGACTGCAACGGCACCGGAGCGCAGAAGTTCGCGTTGAGTTAAGCAGGGCCGGCAGGGGGTGCGAGGTTGAAGACCCTCGTACCCCTTGTCATGACAGGGATATCCGTGCGATGCCCTTCTCCGTCAGGCTGCCCAGCCACAACGTGTCGCCGTGCTGGCGGACCCCGGTTGCCATCACGTACCTCCCGGCCGGGCCGTGCAGCGCCCGTCGCAGCGTTCCGTCGCGGTCCACGAGGGCGGCGATGGTGTACGGCAAGGGTTGGGGCTGCAGTCTCGGCGGCAGCATGGCAGCCACCCGGCGCAGCACGGGGTGCGGCAGGAGCCTCTCCGCGATCGCGACCCGCGGGCTGGCCAACGCGACCCAGTACGTCCCGTCGCCCACGGACGCCATGTTGTCCGGGTAGGCCGGCAGATCGCCCAGCACCGTTACCGCGCCGCCGGGAAGCGAAAGCCGCAGCAGGCGGTGCGCCACCGTCTCGCACAGCAACAACTCGTCCTCGGCCGGCGTGAGCGCCACCCCGTTGGGAAAATAGAGTCCTCGGGCCACCACATCGGTACGGCCCGACACCGGGTCGTACGCCAGGACGCGCCCGTTGGGCCGGTGCTCGAGCAGATCCCGGCGCCAATGCGAGACCGGGAACCGGTTGGAGCTGTCGGTGAAGTACACGACGCCGTCCCGTGCCACCGCCGCGTTGTTGCACAGCAGGATGCGGTCTCCGCCGGCGTTGCTCGTGAGGTCGGTGATCGTGCCGTCGCCCGTCACTCTCAGCAGCCCACGGTATGCGTCGCAGACGATGAGGCTGCCGTCGCGGGGATTGACCTCGATGCCCAGCGGACGCCCGCCGGTATTGGCGAACAGCTCCGGCGTCGCGCCGGCGTGCGCGTCCGGCGGCCAGCGCCAGATCCGCCCGTCTTCCGTGCCGGCGAAGATGTGCCCGTCCGGGCCCACCGCGACGTCCTCCGGTCCGTGACCCTCCGGTACGGGCAGAATCTCGACGTTGTCGAGGCGCGTGTCGACGGGTGACCACACACCGGTAAGCGGCGGCGGCGTGGTGGCCGGTAGCTTCGCCGGCCGGATGAGCCACGGCGCATGCGGGCGCGAAACCGTCATGCGCCTATCTTCTCGGAGGAGGCCCGCCCTGGCGAGACGCGGCGATCAGCCGATCAGTCGACGGATCACCACGATCGCGATGAATACGATGATGAACGCCAAGTCGATCGAGACCGTTCCTACCCGTACGGGAGGTAGGAACCGCCGAACGGGAGCAAGGATCGGTTCGGTGACCGCTCGTACTCCGGTGGACAGCCGCGACCGGATCGACCCGTACGCCGGTGGACCGGCCAGCGCGACGCTCCAGTCGAGCACCGCCCGGGCAACCAGCAGAAACTGCAGCAGCAGCAATGCCAGGCTCACAATGCCGAGCAGAGCGCCCATGAGATACCTCCAGAACCTGACGTGACGTGGCTCAACTGTGCGTCGCTTTGCTGTGAGTCCGCTGTGTGCCGCGGAGGGTCACACGCCGGTTGCCGTTTCTCTCGGGCTGGGTAAGCCCCGAGGCGGCGAGGGCCGGCCACCACCCGGCCGGTGCGCCGTCGGGCCGGGCCAGTAGCGCACCGCCGTCGGGGATGCCCATGGCGCGTGCGGACATCGAATCGAGGGCGTGGACGGCAACTGGCGGTGACCCCGCTGGCGCCGGATGGCCGCGGCCCCGTTGCGGGCCGGTGAAGAGGGTCAATCCGGGTCCGAGTAGGTCCAGTGTGGAGGTACGGGACCGCAGCCACAGATGCGGGATGCGGCCGCCGAGATCGGCGGGCAGCTCCTCGTCGACGCGGCGCCGGGAGCCGGACGGATCGGCCGAGCGGGCCACGTTGTGCTCCGCGACGGGTCGGCGCTCCGCCTCGTACGAGTCGAGCAGCTCGGGTCCGGCCCAGCCGTGCAGCACCCAGGCAAGCTTCCAGCCCAGGTCGTAGCCGTCGGCGATGGCGGTGTTCATGCCGGTGCCGCCGCGCGGCGTGACCCGGTGGGCGGCATCGCCGACGAGAAATACCCGGCCCGCGCGGAAGCGCTCGGCGAGTTGCGCCGCGAACGTGAACGCACCGACCCGCTCCACGCGTACCGAGAGGTCCGGTACCCCCGCGCCCAGCCTGATCAGCCGGGCGAACCGTTCCGTCGTGAAGTCGGCCGGCCCCTCGTACTCGGGGTCGTAGGCCACTCCGTACAGCCAACGGTTGCCGGGACCGGCGGGCAGGAAGGTGCCCTCGCCCTCGGCGTGACTGACGTGGTAGATGCCGTAGCGGTGGGCGCCGAGCACGTCCCACAGCGGCGCCCGGAACAGGGCCGTGGCGCTGGCGGCGAGACGGTCGGGGCCGTGCATCGGGATGCCGACAGCACGCCGTACCGTGCTGCGCGCGCCATCGGCCGCGACGACGTACTGGGCGGCCACGGCTCGCGTCGCGCCGGTCGCGACGTCGCGCAGCATCACGCGTACGCCGTCGGGCCGGTCGTCGACCTCGATCACCTCCGCGCCCAGCTCGACCTCGGCGGCCGGCAGCGATCGCAGGTGGGCGAGCAGCACCGGCTCGAGGTGGTCCTGCGGCACGCAGGCCGGGCCGGTCGGGCTCAGCACCAAGCTCTGTTCCCGCGTCGGGTAGCCGACGGCATGGGCCGAGCCGCCGGCCGCGCCGGCCAGGGTCTCGCACAACCACAGCTGCCATTCGACATCGACACTGCCGGCCAAGATCCGGTCTTCGAGGCCCCACGAGCGGAAGATCTCCATCGAGCGCGTGCTGACCACCGTGGCCCGCGGCAGGCTCGACAGGTCACGCCGCCGTTCCACCAGGAGCGCCGGTACGCCCTGGCGAGCGAGGGCGATCGCCGCGGTGAGTCCGCCGGCCCGGCGCCGACCACCAGCACCGGTACTTCTCGCGTACGCATCCGCACACTCCTCCGTCGGACATCCTGTCTTTCAAAAGACACTCTGTCTTTAGCAAGACGGAGTGTCAACCGAAATGTAAGATGGCTGACGATGGCGACGCGAAAGTACGAGCAGCGGCTGCGTGCGGAGGCGGCGGAGAAGACCCGTCGCCGCATCCTCGACGCGGTGTACGACCGGCTACGCGAGGCGCCAGGGCAGCCCGTCAGCGTCGACCAGGTCGCCCGGGCGGCCCGCGTCGCCCGCTCCACCGTCTACCTGATCTTCGGATCGCGAGCCGGACTGTTCGACGCGGTCGCCCTGGACGTGCTGCAGCGCGGCGGGTTCGAACGGGTGACCGCCGCCGTCGCCCACCCGGATGCGCGCGAGCACCTCCGGCTCGGCATCCGCGCGGGCATGGAGACGTACGCGGCCTACCGCGACGTTCATCGGGTGCTGTTCTCCACGGCCGCGCTGGATCCGGAGGCCACCGCCGGCGCCATGCAGCGGGCGGACGCCGGCCGGGCCGGCGGGATGGCGTACCTCGCCCAGCGGCTGGCCGAGCAGGATCAGCTGCGCCCGGACGTGACCGTCGACGATGCCGCTCACATCCTGTATCTGATCACCAGCTTCGACGCATTCGACCAGCTCTACTCCGGCCGCGGCCTGCCCGTGGACGAGGTGGCCCGGCTGCTGGTCGCGACGGCCGAACGCGCGGTCTGCCGGTAGTCCGCGGCCGGCTGGCGGTCAGCGCTGCCCCGTCTGTGCGAGAACCGGCTCGATGATCTCGTCGACCAGCCACTCGACCGGGCGACCGGCCAGTACGGCGGCGAGAACGACGTGGGTGACACCTGCGTCGATCATCTCCAGGATCAGGTCGCGGGTGGCCGCCGGTGCGTCGGGATCCGCGCACCGCACGATCGTCTGCATGGATCGCTCGATCTCACCCGGATCGCGCCCGATGGCGGCACAGTGCTCGTTCAGGGCCTCGTCACGCTGCCGGAACTCCGGTGACGGAGGGCCTGGGTAGTTCCAGATATCGGCGTGTTCGGCGACGATGCGCAGCACGCGGTCGCCCCCGCCGCCGATGAGGATCGGGGGGTGGGGCTTCTGCCGGGGCTTCGGTTCGCAGATGGCGCCCTTGAGCCGCAGCGACTGCCCGGCGAAGTCGAACGGCTGGTCCTCGGTCCACATCCGCCGGATGATCTCGCACGAATCGGCCAGGTCCCGGACGGCTTCGCCGGGCGGAACCAGCGGCACGCCGTACGCCTCGAACTCCCGTACCGCCGGGTTGTCGATTTTGACCCGGCTCCCGCCGACGCCGATGCCGAAATCGAGCCGGCCATCCGCGATGATGTCCACCGTCGCCGCCATCTTGGCCAGCAGCGTCGGCGAACGGAGCCGGTTGCTGGTCACCATGACGCCGAGGCGCAGCCGGCTGGTCTGTGCGGCCAGCGCCGCGAGCAGCGTCCACGCTTCGAGTGCCGCGCCGTTGATGTCTCCGCGCAGCGGCACCATGTGATCCCAGAGCCATGCGTGCTCGAACGTGTCGATCTGATCCGCCGCCCGCCATACGTCCAGAATGTCGTCGTAGGAGAGGCCCATCTGGCTGGTCTTCACGCCGAAGGACAGCCGTCGTGCATGCCGCGCCATATCAGATCCCTCGTTTCGCACCGTCAGCTAAGCAGACCGTCAGCATTGCTGACGATCAGCGTAACGCTAGACTGCAGCGATGGCGAACCCGCTGATCGACCGGCTCGGCTATCTGCTGAAACACGCGCAGCTGCGGCTCTCCGAGCTCACCGCCTCGGCCATGGAGCCGTACGGCATCAACGGGCGGCAATGCGCGGTGCTCGCGGCGATCGACGACCGGGTGCCGCAATCCCAACAGGAGGTGGCCCGGCGCCTCGGCGTCGACCGGACCACGATGGTCGGCCTGATCGACGAGCTGGAGGAGAAAGGGTTGGTCCAGCGCCGACCGGCCCCGGACGACCGCCGCAAGAACGTCGTGGCGCTCACCGACGCCGGGCACGACACGCTCCGGAACGCCACCAAGGCCAGTGCCGAGGCGGAGCAGCTCTTCCTCGCCGGTGTGCCCGAAAGCGACCGGGCAACGTTCAGACGGATCCTCCGCACGATCGTTGACTCGGGCGGTTAGCGTCCCTCACCGCTTCGGCAACGAGAGCGGGCGGCTCAGCTGCTCCCGAGCGCCGGTAGGGCCTCGGTAGCCGCCACGGTGTCCGGCTCGATCTCGCCGGTCAGGTGCGGCTGGTCGACCCAGAGGGCGCGCAGCTGGCCCTGCATGAACGTCGTGAGCCGAGCGCGGTAGTCCCGGTCGAATTGCTCCAACGCCTCGATCTGCTGCTGCAACGCTTCGCGCTTGACGGCCAGGCCGCCGACGATGTCCTCGTAACGCTGTTCGGCCTGAAGCCTGAGATTGTCGGCGTTCTCCTTGGCGTCGGCGGCGGTCGCCTCGGCTGCCGCTCGCGCGTCGGCCAGGATCTTCTCGGCATCGCGCTGGGTGTCGTCGGCGTGTTTCTGGGCGTCCTGGGCGATCTTCTCGGCCGCGGCGCGCGCGCCGGACAGCACCTTCTCGGCTTCCCGCCGCAGGGTGTGGGCATTCGTCTGGGCGTCCCGGACTATCTGCTCCGCCGCTGCCCGCGCATCCTCCTTGATCTTGTCCGCTTCGTGATGAGCGTGGGCGAGATGCTCCTCGGCCGTTCGCTGGGCCAGGGTCAGCACCTGGAGAGCTTGACGTGGGGCGGTCGGATCGGAATGCACGGCATTCGAGTCCGGGACCACATTGTCGGGGGACGTCCCAGCGATGAGCCCCTTGACGCGGTCCTTCATTCGACTGTCTGTCACAGGACGACCTCCCTACGCGATTGTTCATGTGGGGGCGTTGGCGCTGGTGCGCTGGCCTCGGCCGCGGCATGGTACCAACCTGAGCAGGCAAAATGCGAGCGAAGAAGCCGAACGTGATAAGCGACGAGCGCGGCGTTCGACGCGTCACGCGCCGCGTTTGAGCTGCCGGAGGGTGTAACCGTTGCCCGCCGGGTCCAACGTCTTCGTCGCCTGTTTGAAGAGATATTCCGCCCGTTCGTAGGACAACCGGCGCCGTCCCGTGTCGGGGCAGATGTCGGCGTCCGCCGGCGTGCGGGACGGTCCCGGCCGCCGATCGGAGAGGAACAGCGGTCCCCGGGTCCGGCCGGCGATCAGGTCGGACAACAGACGCGCCGTCTCCGCACGCCAGCTCACCCACGAACCGCCGGCGCGGGCCCGGCGGTCGTCCAGGTCCAGGTCTTCGAGATTCAGCGCCAGGACGGCCGTCACGCCGGCCGCCGAGTCGTACAGGAGCCGCCACAGCGTTCGCTCCCGCAGCGGCAGGCCGGGACGGCGAAGGAGCGCGTCCAGCTGCGGCGAGCTGATCGCCTCGGTCCGGGAGCGGGTCTCGGCACGCCGTTCGATACCGGCGGCCAGGTGGTGCAGCGACGCCCAGGCACCGAACGTACGGACGGCCGAGAGGTGCCGGTTCCAGGTCTTGGCCGACGCGTCGTCCCAGGCCGTCGCGAACACGTGCCCGACGTGGTCGGCGGTCAGCGAGGCAAGCGCCAGCTGGTCGCCCACGGTCAACCGCAGCCGGCGGAGCGTCTGGCGGTACGAGCGGATCGTCGCGGCGCTCAGGTCGGCTCGCTCGAGGAACTCCTCGGCGGCCTGCCCCACCGTGGGACCCGGCGCGGCGGCCACGCCGATCTCATCCGCACGGCGGCGCAGGAACGCGCTCTCGGCGGCGTTCTTCGCGAGCGAGGCGGCGCGCTCGAACTCCAGCCGCGCCTCCGCGTGCCGTCCCAGCCGGACCAGGAGATCTCCGCGAACGCCGGGAAGGAGGTGGTAGTCGCGCAGCTTCGGGTCGGTGGTCAACGCGTCGACCAGGGCCAACCCCGCAAGCGGTCCCTCCGCGAAGCCGACCGCCACGGCGCGGTTGAGCTGCACGACCGGTGTGGGCAGCAACCGGGCCAGCGCCTCGTACAGGGCGGCGATCTGTGCCCAGTCGGTGTCCTCGGGCGTTCGTGCCTGGGCGTGGCAGACGGCGATCGCCGCCTGCAGCACGTACGGACCGGGCGTGCCACCGATGTCGCGAGCCCGCAGCATCGCGGTGAAGCCGCGGCGGATGAGCAGCTGATCCCACCGTCCGCGGTTCTGCTCGTGGAGCTGGACGGGTTCGCCCGCCGGCCCGGTCCGCGCGGCCGACCGTGACGCCTGGATCTCCATCAGCGCGACGAGGCCGTGCACCTCGGCCTCGTGCGGCGCCAGCTCGGCCAGCAGCCGGCCCAGGCGCAGCGCCTCGAGGCAGAGCGCGGGCCGCATCAGGTCGTCGCCGGACGTCGCCGAGTATCCCTCGTTGAAGATCAGGTAGATGACCTCGAGCACCGACGACAGGCGCGGGGCCAGTTCCGACGCGTCCGGCAGCTCGAACGGCACCTGAGCCTCGGCCAGTGCGCGCTTGGCCGCGGCGATGCGGTGCGCGATCCTGGGCTCACTGACCAGGAACGCCCGCGCGATCTCGTCGGCCGTCAGGCCGCCGATCACCCGCAGCGTCAGCGCGACCCGCGCCTCGGTGGGCAGCACCGGGTGGCAGGAGATGAACATCAGCCGCAGCACGTCATCCTGTGCGGGTTCCGGCTGCTGCTCCAGCTCGCGCGCGAGCTGCTCGTGCTTGCGGTCCAGGCGTTGGGACCGCCGGATGTGATCGACGGCCCGGCGTTTGGCGATGGCCATCAGCCAGGCACCGGGATTTTCCGGTACGCCCGACGCCGGCCACTGTTCGAGCGCGGCGACGAGAGCGTCCTGGGCCAGTTCCTCGGCCAGCCCGACGTCGTGCACCACGCGCATGAGCCCGGCGATGATGGTGGCCGACTCGCGCTTCCAGGCGGCATCGACCGCGCGATGAGCGTCCATCACGGCCACCACGACGGCATCCCCCGGCTCGCTCGCGAACCGGGTGAGCGCTGACCTCGGCTCACGGGCCGAAGACCTGCTGCATCACGCTCTCGCCGTCACCGACGATGCGGAGAAAGCGGCGGCCAATCTCGATCGCCTCCTCCTTGGACCGGACCTCGACCAGCGCGAACCCGCCCACGGCCTCCTTCGCCTCGGCGAACGGGCCGTCCGTGACCGTGATCTCGCCGCCGGACGACGTCATCCGGATGCCGCTCGGCTCGAGGCCACCGGTGGCGAGCAGGACCCCGGAGGCGGTCAGCTCCTCGATGAACTTGCCCATCTCGGTGTAGAGGTTCTCGTCCGGCGGGGTGTCGGTGTTCTTGGACATCATCAGGTAACGCATGTGACTTCTCCGTTCTCGCGGATGGCTCTTGCCCACACGTCGAAGGAGTCATGTGACAGGTAATTAAAGCATTCCCTGTCACATCGCTGGATCGACGAAGGAGCGAAACCGAAGGGTACGAACTCGAGAAGGGCACTTCCATGACCACGACCGTCGCCGCCACCGCCACCGCCACTGCCTCCTCCACCTCCACCACCACCCGTTCCCTGCTGGCCTGCGGCGCCGTCGCCGGCCCGCTGTGGGCGGTCGTCTCGCTCGCCCAGGCCGTCACCCGTGACGGCTTCGACTTGACCCGCCACCCGCTGAGCGCGCTGAGTAACGGTTCACTCGGCTGGCTGCAGATCACCAACTTCCTGGTCGCCGGCGTCCTGAGCGTTGCCGGAGCGGCGGGCCTGCGCCGGGCCCTGCGGGGCACCCGCGGCGGCACCTGGGCGCCTCGACTCGCCGGAGTCAGCGGCATCGGCCTGGTCGCCGCGGGAGTATTCGTGATGGATCCGGCCGACGGATTCCCGGTCGGCACTCCGGCCGGGATGCCGGCGACCCTCTCGTGGCACAGCTACGCCCACTTCGCCGCCGGTACGGTCACCTTCATCGCCCTGATCGCCGCCTGCTACGTGCTCGCCCGCCACTTCGGCTCCGCCGGAAACCGCGGCCAGGCCATCGCCGCCATCGTCGCGGGCACCGCCCTGCTGATCGGTGACGGCTGGGCGATGAGCGGCGGCGAGGCCGGATCGCTGACGCTGGCGGTCGGCGCCATCACCGCGATGCTGTTCATCTCCGCGACGGCGGCGCGGTACCGCCGCACCGTCTGAACCAGGAGGCCACACGCCCGGGTGAACGAGTCGATCGTTCGCCCGGGCCGCCGCGTTGATCGTGACGCTGTTGCGCCGCCGCGCATGATGTTGTTCACCTGAACGTCGCCGGGGGTGACCTTGTGGGTCTTCAGAAGGGGACCTGCGTGGCGAGCAGCCCCAGGGGCCGGCCATTGTCGGGACCGGGGCGTCCGGAGAGAATCCGGCAGAAATCGGCGGCGTCCATCACGATCTCCTCACCGTCCGTGCCGGAGCTCCAGCGCCCGCCGGCAGGGCCGGTGAGCTCCAACCGGTAGGGCCGGCCGTGCCGGCGGGCCCACTCGGCCACGACGTCGGCGACGATGACGCCGTCGTGATCGGCGGTGAGCACCAGGGCTTGACCGGTCGCTCGGGCGAGGTCTAGCCGGTGCATCCACGCGTCGCGAGTGAAGATCACATCGGTCCCGTAGCCGATGCTCCATGTCTCCGGTACACCGTTGACCACTTCCGGCTCCGGCCCGCGCCAGCGGCGTACCAAGCCGGGGATGCGGCGGCGGCCCTTGGCCGCGCGGGGGCCGACGCGACGCAGCTCGGCGCGCAGCTGCTCGGGCCCAAGGTGCTGGCGCTCCTCGACCTGTAGGGCGGTCAATGCGTCGATGAGGGCCTGCCCGCCCTGTCGCCGGGCCTTGGCCGCGCGCAGCTGGCGCGCCATCTCCAGCGGTGTCGAGACGAGCTTGGCCTGGCCGGCGATGTGTGAGACCAGCTGGCGGACGTCCCACGCGGTGCACTCGGTGGGCCGGGTCCAGTCCTCGGGCCGGAGCGCCTCGACGGCGTCGGTGACGCGTTGGTACTCCGTCTGGGCCAGCCGCATCGCGGTGGGCCGCTGGATCGCGGGCTGGACAACGCTGGGACCTGGCCAGGTCGTGGTGGGGGTGGTGTTCATGACGTGCTCCTCGTGGCCGTGGTCCGACGAGGCGGGCCCGGTGGGTGGGTAGTCCGCTGGCCTTGCGCCTGGGGGTCTGGGGGAAGGCCGACGCCGTCGGCCCAGACGTCGACCGCGCGGTCCAGCAGCGCCGACCACCGCGTGCCGCCCGGGTCGTTGGCCAGCTGCTGGTTGATCAGACCGTCGATCATCGCGGTAAACAGATCGGAGTCGGCCGGGTCGGTCACACCCAGGCTGCGCAAGAGTTGTTTTCCCAGCTCGAGCACCCGAACGGCGGGTGCATAGCACTCCGGGCTGGGTTCGAAGCCGGGGATCGTGCGTTGGTTCATGAGCTGGTGGCGCGCGGGGTTGGCGACCGCGAAGTCGAAGAACACACGCGCGGATCGGCGGACCGCCGCCCGGGGCGCCTGGGGAAGTTCGGCGAACTCGGCCAGCGCAACCTGCTCGAAGTCGCTCCACGCCTGACCGAACATCGCGTCGTAGATCGCGTGCTTCGACTCGAAGTGGGTGTAGAGCGAGGGCGCTCGCATGCCCACTCTGTCGGCGACGTCGCGAAGGGTGAACTGGGCCAGCCCTCGCTCCTGGGCGAGCTCCCAGGCGGCCTCGATGATCTCCTTGCGGGTCGCCTCACGTCGTTCGGATGCCCTATCGCGCTTAGCCGCGTCTAACATGATTAGGAGAATGCGCCTCGGCCGAGGTGTTGTCAAGAGGACTTCGGATCTGCCCGGTTGAGTCGCTGCCGGGCCGCATGGAGCACCGGCGGTGGGGCGTCACCCGACGCCCTCGAGCAATCCATGGAGGATCTACGCCGAGGGTCGGACAGGCCGACGCGGCTGCCTGACGATCCTTTAGGCGCTGGCGACGTTTGCCGGGCTGAACTGGCCGGGGGCCATGCTCTGCTCGGCCCGGATGACGTGCATGACCGCGTTGATCAGCGCCAGGTGGGTGAACGCCTGCGGGAAGTTGCCCAGGTGGCGGCCGCTGTAGGTGTCGATCTCCTCGGCGTAGAGCTCCAGCGGGCTGGCGTACGCAAGCAGTCGTTCGCAGAGCTTGCGGGCCTGCTCCACCTCGCCGATCTCGACGAGCGCGGAGGCCAACCAGAAGGAGCAGATGGTGAACGTGCCCTCCTCGCCGCTCAGACCGTCGTCGGTCTCCTCCACCCGGTAGCGCAGCACCAGGCCGTCCACCGTGAGTTCTTCGGCGATGGCCATCACGGTGGCGCGCATGCGGGGATCGTCGGCCGGCAGGAACCGCATCAACGGAAGCAGGAGCAGCGACGCGTCCAGTGCGTTCGAGCCGTACCGCTGGACGAAGACGCCGCGTTCGTCCACGCCCTTGTCGCACACCTCCGCGTGAATCTGGTCGGCGAGCGTCTGCCACTTCTCGGCGTACTCCGGCTCGTCGTACATGCGCGCCAGGCGTGCTCCCCGGTCGAGGGCGACCCAGCACATGACCTTGCTCGTCACGAAATGCTGGGGTTCGCCACGCACCTCCCAGATGCCGCGATCGGGTTCCTCCCAGTGCTCGGCGGCCCGTTCCACCTGCCGCTTGAGCACCGGCCAGAGCGACTCCGGCAGTTGCTCGCGCGACCGGGCGTGCAGGTAGACGGAGTCGAGCACGGCTCCCCAGACGTCGTGCTGCCGCTGTTTGTACGCAGCATTGCCGAGCCGGACCGGGAAGGCACCCTCGTAGCCGGACAGGTGCGGCAGGGACTCCTCCTCGATTTCCCGCTCGCCGCCGACGCGGTACATCACCTGTAGCTCGTTGCCTTCGCTGCAGGCGTCGTGGATGAAGTAGAAGAAGTCGTTCGCCTCGCGGTCGAAGCCGAGCGTGTAGAGGCCCCAGAGCGCGAAGGTCGAGTCGCGTACCCAGGCGTAGCGGTAGTCCCAGTTGCGTTCACCGTGCGGGGTCTCCGGCAGCGCCATGGTCGCGGCGGCCAACAGCGCGCCGGTTGGCGCGTACGTCAGGCCCTTGAGCGTCAGCGCGCTGCGCTGCAGATAGCTGCGCCACGGGTGGTCGGGGAAGTCGCCCAGCGTGATCCACTGCCGCCAGTACTCGGAGGTACGCCCCATCCGCGCGTTGGCCTCGTCGAGGGTGCGCGGCGGCGGCAGCGGCGACCACGACAACGCGACGAAGTGGGTCTCGCCCTCGACCATGCGGGTCCGCGCGTTGAGACCCCGCCCCTCGATGCCCGGACGCAAGTCGGTGGTGAGCCGCAGGGAAACGTCGCTGTCTGCGGCCTCCGCGACGACCTCGCCGTAGCCGCGACCCTCGTACCGCCATGTCGGCTCGTGCCGGCCGTACTCGAAGACCGGCTCGCAGGTCATCGACACGTCCACCGATCCGCTCACGCACTTGACCATGCGCAGCAGGCAATGCTCGGCGTCGAAGTCGGTGGGGGAGCGGCGGTGGGTGCGGGACCGCTCCTCGACGTTGTGCCACGGTCCCATGCACAGCGCATCCCGGACGATCAACCACCCGGTGCGGGTCTGCCAGGTCGTCTCCAGCATGAGACTGCCGGGCAGATAGCGCCGCGCCGCGGGAACCATCTCGTCGTACGGACCCAGCCGGAAGGAGCCGGCGCTGCGGTCGAGCATCGTGGTGAAGACGCTCGGCGAGTCGGGCCGGGGCAGGCACATCCACTCGATCGCACCGTTCGGCGCGATCAGGCACGTCGTCTCGCAATCCGACAGGAACGCGTAGTCGGCGATCGGCGGAAAGGGGCTGCGCGCCCATTGCTGGGGCGGCAGCATCGTGGCGGACTTCTCCAGCGGCGCCTCGTGCATACTGCGATCGTCGTACTTAGATGCTGCCCGCGCCAGAGCCGCTCGGTTCTGCTCGCACCGAGGATGGCCTGAGAGCAGGACGTTTGCCCGCCAGGGCTAGCCTGACGGCATGGTGGAGGCCAGGAAGACCGGTGTCTGGCGCAGCCGCTACGACGTCCTTGTCGACGGCCGGACGGTCGCCACCTGGGACGGCTCCCGGTGGACGAACGGCGGTGCGTTCGAGCTCCAGGGACGGCGTTACCAGGTGAAAGGCAACGCCTTCGGCAGCAGGTTCCGAATGACGGACGCGTACGGCATGCCGGTCGCCTCGGCGGACCGGGTCGGGCGCAAGCGGTGGACGGTCGAGGCCGGGGGACAGACGTACCACTTCCAGCGCGCGTCACCGTGGAGCAACGAGCAGGTGCTGTTCGCCGGAGACGGACGGGTGGGGTCGGTGCGGCGGACCAGCTTCTGGCGCGGCGAGGTCACGGCCGACCTGCCGGGCCTCCCGCTGCCGGTGCAGATCTTCGTGCTGGGCGTCGTCATCACCATGTGGGATGCGCAGGCGTCCGCAGCGGCCGCGGCGAGCTAGGCGCCCGTGAGCACCGCCGGCATCTCCCGCCTGCCCGAGTTCCGGCTCGAGACCTACTTTTCGCGATGGGAGTTCGCCGCCCGCTACCACATGACTGCCTCCGATGCCGAGACGCTGACCGTCGCCGAGCTGCTGGCGCTGGGCACGGAGGACGACCGGCGGGAGTTCGCGGAGCTTCCACTCCGCTATCCCGAGACGTGGGGCACCGATCGACTGCGCGCCGCGATCGCGGCGACCTACGACACGTGTACGCCGGATGACGTGCTGGCCTTCGCCGGTGCCGAGGAGGCCCTCTACTGGGTCATGCAGGTGCTTGCCGGCCCCGGCGACCACATCGTCATGACGGTGCCCAGCTACCAGGCCATGGAGACCGTGCCGCTGATCGGGGGTGCGGAGATCACCGGCGTGCCTCTGGACGAGTTCGACGGGTGGCGCCTCGACCTCGACGCCGTACGGGCAGCGCTGCGCCCCGCCACGAAGGTGGTCGCGGTCAGCGTCCCCAACAACCCGACCGGAGCCGTGCCCGATCACGCCACGTGGCGCGCGCTGATCGAACTGTGCGAGGAACGCGGCCTGCGACTGGTTTCCGACGAGGTCCACCGCGGCCTCGAGCTGGATCGGTCCCGTACGCTGCCGCAGGCCGTCGACCGGTCGGCCACGGCCGTCTCGATCAACGTGATGTCGAAGTCGTACGGCCTGCCGGGACTGCGCGTCGGCTGGGTCGCCTGCCACGACCACGCCCTGCTGGAAACGCTGGAACGGCACAAGCACTACACGTCGATCTGCAATGCGGCGCCCAGCGAGTTTCTCGCCGCGGTGGCGCTGCGCGCCGGGGAGCGGATCCAGGAACGCAACCGGGGCATCGTGGCGGCGAACCTGCCGGCTTTCGACGCCTTCTTCGCCGCCCACGAGGACCTGTTCGATTGGGCGCACCCGGACGGCGGCTGCGTCGCCTTCCCCCGCTACCGCGGCGCGGACGGGGTCGAGGCGTTCTGCCGCGATCTGGTCGAGCAGGCCGGCGTACTGCTGCTGCCGGCCAGCCTGTTCGCGTCGAAGATCGCGGCCGTACCCGCCGACCGGTTCCGCATCGGGGTCGGGCGCCGTGATCCGGAACCCGCCCTGGCCGCCGTGGACCGGTTCCTCGCCGGACGCGAGACGTCCAGCTAAGTGGGGTCACATGAAGATCAACAATGCGTGGGATGCGGATCGTACGGTGGTCCGGTTCCCGGATCCGGCCATCGAGATCGTCGACGAGCGGTTCCGCTCGCTGATCGTGAGCCACGAAGTCGTGGAGCGGTTGTGGACCGGCGGCCGCTGGCTGGAAGGCCCGGTGTGGTTCGGCGACGGTCGGTTCCTGTTGTTCTCCGACATCCCGAACAACCGGATGCTGTGCTGGAGCGAGGCCACCGGCGAGGTGACGGCGTTCCGTCAGCCCTCCAACAACAGCAACGGCAACACCCGGGACCGGCAGGGCCGGCTCGTGACCTGTGAACACCTCACCAGGCGCGTCACCCGTACGGAACACGATGGCACCATCACGGTGTTGATGGACCGATACGAGGGGAAGCCGCTCAACGCGCCCAACGACGTGACGGTGCACTCGGACGGATCGGTGTGGTTCACCGACCCGGGCTGGGGCATCGCGGGCAACTACGAGGGCGACAAGGCGCCTGAGGAGATCCCCCGCTACGTCTTCCGTATCGACGCCGGCACCGGCATAGGGCAACCGGTGATCTCCGGGATGGACCGGCCGAACGGCATCTGCTTCTCGCCGGACGAGTCGCGCCTGTACGTGGTCGACATCGGCCACATCCGGGTGTTCGACATGGACGGCACCACGCCGGTCAACGGACGCGTGTTCGTCGAGATCGGCCCGGGCGAATCCGACGGCATCCGCACCGACCGCGACGGCAACGTCTGGTCGGCCGCCGGCGACGGCGGCCCCGGCTTCGACGGAGTGCATTGCTACGGCCCGGACGGCACCCTGCTGGGCCAGATCCACCTCCCGGAGACCTGTGCCAACCTCTGCTTCGGCGGCGTCAAGAAGAACCGGCTGTTCATCACCGCCAGTCGGTCGCTCTACAGCGTCTACGTCGAGGCCCAGGGCACACAGCACCCCTGACTCAGGGCGCATAGGGCGGGCGGCGGCGCCATCGTCCTGGCCACAACGGCGTCACATTCGTTCGTCCCGGCGTGTCATAGCAGCAGTGAACTCACGCAACCGTCTGAGGAGAACCATCATGCAGGGGCACACGAAACCCGTTCTGGTCACCGGTGGCACGGGCACGCTCGGGCGGCTCGTCGTCGCGCGGCTGCTCGAGGCCGGCCGCGACGTGCGGGTGCTCAGCCGGCGCCACCAGGAGGCCGCCGACGGTATCGAGTACGTCACCGGGGACCTGGCCACCGGCGAGGGGATCGACGCCGCGGTGGACGGGGCCGAAACCATCGTGCACTGCGCGGGCGGTCCCAGGGGCGACGAGGACAAGGCACAGAACCTGGTACGGGCGGCGGCACGGGCGGGCGCGGCACATCTCGTGTTCATCTCCGTGGTCGGTGCGGACCGCACCCCGATCCGGAGCCGAGCCGACCGCGCCATGTTCGGCTACATCGGGTCCAAGCGGGCCGCGGAACGGATTGTGGCCGAGTCCGGCGTGCCGTTCACGACGCTGCGCGCCACCCAGTTTCACGACCTGATCCTGACGATGGCACGGCAGATGGCGAAGCTGCCCGTGATACCGGCCCCGGCCGGCGTCCGGTCCCAGCCGATCGACGCCGCCGAGGTCGCGGACCGGCTCGTCGAGCTCACCCTCGACAAGCCGGCTGGCCTGGTGCCGGACATGGGCGGACCGCGGGTGTACGGCCTGGCCGACCTGATCCGCGACTATCTGCGAGCCACCCACCGGCACCGCCCGATCGTGCCGCTCAAGCTGCCGGGCGAGGCCGCTCGCGCGTTCCGGGCCGGCGCCAACCTGGCACCCGAGCGGGCGGTGGGCCACCGGACCTGGGAAGACTTCCTGGCCGAGCGGGTCGGCGGCGGGACCGCTGTGAGCCGGCGCTAAGCCGGCTGTGAGCCACGCCTGTGACGATCGCCGATGACACGAACGGGAGGGCCAGCAGTGGGCAATCTACGTCGCGGCCGTCGGGGCGTACGACGCGATCGCGGCCAGCCGCCGCGCCACGTCCGCGCTGAACACAGCGCCGCCCTGCGCCACGGTCCGCACCGCGTTGAGCACCTCGTCGCGTCCGGCGGACTTCAGCACGTAGCCGCGCGCCCCGGCGCGTAGCGCGTCGACAATGGCCGTGTCCTCGGTGGACATCGTCATCATGAGGATCGCGGTGCGCGGGTGGTGGATAAGGATTTCGCGGGTGGCCTGCACACCGGAGGCGTCCGGCAGGTGCAGGTCCATCACGACGACGTCCGGCTGCGCCGAGCCGATCGCCGCGACCGCACTGGCCACGTCGCCCGCCTCGGCTACCACGGTCATCCCGGTGCCGGCCTCCAGCGCGATCCGCATCCCGGCCCGGAACAGGGGGTGGTCGTCCACCAGGGCGACGCGGAGATCCTGGGTGGGTGCTGTAGTGGGCGGTGCACCGGCGGGATGGGATGGGACAGCGGTGGGCGGATCGATGTCCGGGTCGCCGCGCAGCACCGCGCTCTGCAACGCCTGCAGGTGCGGACTCGGGTCCAGGCCGAGTTCATCGGCGAGCCGGTCGCGGGTGGTCGCGTACACGGCGAGCGCATCCCCGCTCCGTCCGTCGCGGTGCAGGGCCAGCATCAACTGGCCGGCGAGCCGCTCGCGCAACGGGTGCCGGCCGACCAGATCGGACAGTTCGTCCACCAACGCGCGATGCAAGCCGAGCCGCAGACGGGCGTCCGCGCGGTCCTCGATCGCGGTCAGCCGGGCCTCGGCGAGGCCACGGCACAGCGCCGCGTCCGCGCCGTCCGGGATGCAGCAGGCCAGGGCTTCGCCGCGCCAGAGGCCGAGCGCCCGATCGAGCAGAGCGGCCGCTTCGGTGTCATCGGCCGCGGTCCGCGCGCTGTCGACCAAGGTCCGGAACCGGTATGCGTCCACCGACGACGGGTCGGCGACCAACGTGTAGCCGCGACCCCGCCGGACGATCTCGGCAGTGCCGGCCGACACCTGCGCAAGCGTCGTGCGTAGCTGCGACATGTGTACGGTGATCGCGTGCTCCGCGGTACGCGGCAGGTCGATCGGCCAGGTCAGCTCGATGAGCCGGTCCACGGTGACCGGACGGTTGACGTCCAGCGCGAGGACCGCGAGCACGAACCGTCGCCGTCGCGGGCCCAGATCGATGCGTACGCCGTCCGCGTACGCCTCGACCGGACCGAGCACCCTGAACTCCACCGTCCCTCGCCGCCCCCGTCGGTCTTGATCGCGGCCGAACTATAACCGCGCCGGGCCGCGTGCGGGCGGCTTTGTCGGGCACCCGATCCGAGGTCATACGCTGTGCGCCGTGAGACGCGGGAACGACGGGCATCTATGGTGGGCGACGGCACTCGCTGTGGTCGGACTGCTGCTGGCCGCAACGGAGATCGGTATCTACGTCGGGCATCCGGCGCCGCCGGTGCACGCCGACCGGGCCGCCGCCGAGCTGTGGCATTACGTGGCCCAGGGCTCCGCCCTCATCGTGGCCGGCCTGCTCGTGCTGGCACACCGGGCCGCCCCGGCCGTCGGCTGGATGCTGCTCGGGCCGGCCGTCGTCTTCGTGGTGGCCGCGTGCCTGTCCACGTGGCTCCGGTTCGCCACTACCGTGACCCCGGCCGTTGAAGCCGCCACCTACGCGGAGTACGCGTTGTGGGAGGTTCCCCGGATAGCGTTCATCGTGCTGCCGCTCTGCTTCCCGCACGGTCGGCTGCCCACCGGGCGGGTCCGGTGGTTCGCCCTCGGACTGGTCGCGGTGGTGCCGCTCAGCGAGACGAGCGACCTGCTCGGCCTGCGCGAGTGGCGGCCGGGGGCGACGACGATGCCGAACGCGCTGTACGTGGCCGCCTGGGCGCCGATCGCCGACCACGTCAACGCGGTGCTCGCGGTCATGGTCGCGCTGGGCGCGCTGGCCGCCGCGTTCGTCCCGGTGACCCGTTGGCGGAACGCGACCGAGACACAGCACCGGCAGATCGCGGTCGTCGTGCCGGTCTTCGTGCTGCTCGTTGTCGAGGAGACCATCCGTACGTTGATTTCCTGGTCGCCCTGGGTGATCGGAGCGAAGATCGCGCTCGGCGTGCTCGGGCCGGCCGCGCTCGCGTACACCGTCATCCGGGACCGGCTGTACGACCTGGACCGGGCCGCGCGCCGGGTGATCGGCGTCGCCGTCCCCGCGGTCCTGCTTGCCGCCGTCTATCTGGCCGCCGCCGCCACGATGTCGCTGCTGCTCCCGGGCGACGGCACCGCCCTGCCCGCCGTCCTGGCGGTGCTCGCCGCGCTCGTCGGCCTGGTCCTGCGCCCCGCGGCTCATTGGGTACAACGCCGCGTCGACTACCTGTTGTACGGCGACCGCGCCGAGCCGTACCAGCTTGCCCGCGACCTCGCCGGCAGCCTGCGCGACGGGGCCGACGCGGCTCAGGTGCCGCTCGCCGTCTGTCAGATCGCGGTGAGTGCGCTGCGACTGCCCGCGGCCGAGCTGGTCGCCGTGACCGGGTCGAATCCTCGCCGCCTCGCGCTCGTCGGCGACGCGGACGTGCGGGAGGAGTTCGACCTGCGCTATCAAGGCCGGCTGGTCGGCTATCTGCGGGTCGCGCCGCGTTCCGGTGAGTCCACACTGGACGAATTGGACGCCGCCGCCTTGCGGCCGCTGGTCGACCTCGCCGCTCCGGCCGTATCCGCGATCCTGCTGGCCGAGGAGCTGGAGTCGAGCCGCGCGCGGGTGGTCAGCGCGCGCGAGGACGAACGCAGCCGGCTGCGCCGCGACGTCCACGACGGCATCGGTCCGTCGCTGGCCGCGATCCGCTTGCAGGTCGACACGGCGGCGGTGCTGCTGCCGCCCGGCTCGCCCAGCGGGTCGCTGCTGGCACGCATCTCCGCGGAGCTGGGCCAAGCGGTCGCCGAGATCGGGCGGGTCACCGAGAACCTCCGGCCGCCGGTGTTGGACGATCGCGGCCTGGCCGGCGCGCTCACCGAGCTTGTCGATCGGCTCGGCTCGCCCGGGCTGCCGATCGCGCTGGATCTGCCCGCGGCGCTACCCCCTCTGCCGCCGGCGGTGGAGCTGGCGGCGTACCGGATCACCGCCGAAGCTCTGGCCAACGCGATCCGGCACGCCGCCGCGACGCGGATCCGGGTGGATCTCGCGGTGGACGGCGGGGCGCTCGTTGTCCGGATCCGCGACGACGGCCTCGGCTTGCGACCCGGCAGTACGCCCGGGGTGGGCCTGGCGTCGATGGCTCAACGAGCCGCCGACCTCGGCGGTACGTGCGATGTGGACGGATCCGGCCGTGGCACCACCGTAACCGCCCACCTGCCGCTCGCGGCGCACGATGACCGGGTGGTGAGCCGCCGCTGACCGCCGCCTGGCACCGAGGCTCACGCCACCTTCACCCCTATACCCCGAGGAAGTGGCCCCAAACGGGCGAAACCGCGTTTAGCCGCGGGCGTACCGGCCGGTGAGTCTGCCCTGGGCCAGGACCGCGCCGTTGATCGACGCGCGCAGATCTTTCGCCGACCCACCCGGCCGCAGCCCGGCCGGCCGGGACAGGGCGAAGACGGTGAAGACGTAGCGGTGGGTGTCGCCACGCGGGGGGCACGGGCCGCCGTACCCCTGCCGGCCGAAGCCGTTGACGCCCTCACCGGCGGGCTTCTCGCCCTCCGCGAGTGCCGCCTTGGCCGGGTCGATGCCCCACGCAACCCAGTGCACGAACGTCCCGCCCGGGGCGTCCGGATCCTCTACCAGCAGGGCGACGTCACGGGCGCCGGATGGCAGCCCGCCGAACGTCAAGGGCGGCGATACGTCCGCGCCGTCGCAGGTGTACCGGCGCGGGATCGTCCCGCCCTCGGAGAACCCACTGCTCGACACCGTGATGCTCATGGCGACCCCTTCGACCGTGGACTCTGGGCTTCCTCCCCCGCAACCGGCGAGAAGACCGGCCAGCGCACCGACCGCGATCACCGGAACCCGTAACCGCACCCCTGCACGGTAGCGCCGCGCGCGGGTCTTCGTGCAGACGTAACCGCCGGTCTATCAGACGTTGACGCTGACGAACTGACGGTCCGCGGTGTTGACCACCCGGACCGAGGCGACCTGAGCCGGGTCGATCATTGCGCTGCCGTTCAGCGTGGTGCCGGCGACCGCTCCAACCGGCGACACCACCCAACCACCGGCCAGGATCGCGTTGCCGTCGCGGCCGACCACCTCGAGCAGGCATCGTTCGCCGGCGGCGATACCCGCGACGGTGGCATTGATCCGTACCCATCCCGCGGCGGGCATGATTGCCACGCTGATCCGGGCGCCGGTGCGGGAGTCGCTCGCCGCGGCGAACCTGGTCCCGGGCGGGGTGGCTGCCGTCGACGGGATCACCGAGGGCTGTGCCAGCGGTGCCGGCTCGGGAGCCGTGGCGCGTCCCAGCACGATTCCGCCCGCGATCGCGGCGGCGATCACGGCCGCCGCGGCCGAGGCCACCATCGCGGTACGCCGATGACGCCTCCCGGACGACTCGTCGCGGACCTGCCGCAGTGTGCGCTGCAGCAACAGGTCGGCGTCGTCCGGCGGCCCGTCCAGTCGCATGGGTTCGGGTACGGCCCGCAGCGCCGCCGTCCATTCCCGCAGCGATTCGACCTCGCCACGGCACTCCGCGCACCCGGCGAGGTGCTCCTCCACCCGCTGGTTCTCCTCCGGGCTGAGCGTCTCCATCAGGTAGCCGGCGATGTCGACGTGGTCGCTGGTCGAGTTCGCGCTGTCCCGGGCCTTCATGATGCTGACCGTTCCATCTGGGCGGGGCTTCCCGCGTGAGCCTCGCGCAGGGCCCGGAGCGCATAATACGAGCGCGACTTGACCGTACCCGGCGGAATGCCGAGCGTCTCGGCCGTCTCCGAGACTGTCTTGCCGAGCAGGTAGACCTGCTCGAGAACCTCACGGTGCTCGGCGGAGAGCCGGCTCAGCGCGTCCATCACGACCATCGAGGTCAGGATCTGGTCGGTGTGATCATCCTCGACCGCCGCCTCCCGGTGACCTTCGCGCACCTCGATGGCCCGCGCGTTGCGGGCCCGGATCTGGTCCGTGACGATGTTGCGGACCACGGTGAGCAGCCATCCCCGTACGGAGCCCTTGCCGTTGACCAGGCTGTCTGGGTGTCGCCAAGCGCGCACCAGCGCCTCCTGAACCACATCCTCGGCCGCGGCCCGGTCCCGGGTCAGCTGTGTGGCGTACCCGAGCATGGCCCGTCCGTGTTCGGTAAACAGCGATCTGACCAGTGCTTCATCTGCCACCTCCCGGCGAGGTCTGATCCTCGTTGACGGCATCGCCTTCCACCCCTCGCGGCACACATCGCGCCGCTTCGGCTCTCATCCGCGCTCAGCATGCTGCACGGAGGATCCGAAGGCGACATCGATGTACTGTGCCGGCGACCTTTCGGACTACGGACTGGCCGCGTCCTCGGATCAATGGCGGTCCGAAGTCGGCATGCCATACACGAGTCCGCGCCTGATCCGGTTCACCCGCGGGTGAACCGCCCGGCCGCCTGAGTCGTGTGGGTGGCAGGCCCGGATTCGCCGGGCCTGCCGGGTCCGAAGGAGAGGGCAGCCATGATGAGGCGGAGCAGGGTGACCTATCTCGTGATCGCGTTGACCGGCCTGGCGAGCGTGACTGCCTGCGGCGGGCAGGCCCCGACAGCGACCGACACGGTCGCCGTTCCGGTAGCGGTGACCGGCATGGGCGAAGCACCGTCCGCGCCCGTTCCGTCGAAAATCGAGCCCGATCGGTCGCCGACGGTCGCGCCGGTTCCGTCGCCGACGGTCGCGAAGATCCAGAAGTGGGTGAAGATCTACAGTGGCCCGTCGGTCAAGAACATCAACCCACCGAGGTCGACGAGGCGGGGAAGTCACACCGTCGAGCTGAACGCGGCCCCGTCGGCCGAGATCGGAACTTATCTGACCGACGGCGCCGGGCGCACGCTGTACCGGTTCGACAATGACTCGGCGAGGCCGCCGAGGTCGACCTGCAACAACGACTGCGCGGCGGCCTGGCCGCCGCTGCTGATCAAATCTCCCGGCAAGATCTATCCGGATGGCATCAACCCCAAGATCATCGGGTACGTCGAGCGCGCCGATCACACCTGCCAGGTGACGATCAACGGCCACCCGGTGTACTACTTCGTCACCGATACGCGGCCCGGCGACATCGACGGCCAGGGTGTCAACGGAACGTGGTTCGCGGTCAGCCCGAGCGGCGGCAGGACCCGCCCGCTCCCGGACTCGCTCTCAACCCCCGGCAACCCGGGCAGATAGACCGGGCGTGTGAGGCACCGGGTGCGGCCGCGCGGGAGGTGGGGGTCCCACCGCCTGTTCACGGTGCGGATCCGGGTGTTGCGCGACACGGGTCCAGCCACCACAGCCGTGGGCATCGGCCAACAGGCTGACACCCGTCACGTCGATCGGCGCATTCCCCTGAACCGCCTTCTTTGATAGACATCGGTCGAGCCGTGGTCCGCCGGCGTCCTCTCGCCGCCCGACCGCGCTGCCCGCGGGCAGCGCGCGCCATCGGCATCAGAGAAGGTGATGAAACCCATGCATCTGCCTGGCCGAACCTTCCATCTTCGATCCGTACGTGCCATCGCACTGGCCGCTCCGGCCGTGGCCGCCGTGCTGCTGCTCACGGCGACCACCGCCTACGCGAACGTGGCGATAACGCAGGTCAGCAGCGACCCTTACACCGACGCGCAAGCCCAGCACCGCACCGAGGTCGAGCCGGACACGTTCAGGTTCGGCAGCACGATCGTCTCCGCGTTCCAGGTGGGCCGGGTGTTCGGCGGTGGCTCATCGAACATCGGTTGGGCCACCTCCACCGACGGCGGTGCCACCTGGACCCACGGGTTCCTGCCCGGCATCACCACCAACGCCGGGGGGACGTACCTGCAGGCCAGCGACCCGTCCGTCGCGTTCGACGCGCGGCACAACGTCTGGCTGATCTCCAGCCTCGCCCTCAACGGCAGCCGGGTCGACGTGCTGACCAGCCGCTCCACCAACGGCGGCACGACCTGGGGCAACCCGATCGTCACCGCCACGGGTTCGCTGGACAAGAACTGGATCGTCTGCGACAACACCGCCACGAGCCCGTTCTACGGCAACTGCTACACCCAGTACGACATCACCAGCGGCAACCAGATCCGCATGAGAAGGTCGACCAACGGCGGCCTCAACTGGGGTTCGGCCCTTTCGCCCAGCAGCGGTGCGACCGGTCTGGGCGGTCAGCCGGTCGTCCGGCCGAACGGCACCGTCCTGGTGCCCTACCGCGCCACCAACGCCGCCCAGATCCGCTCGTTCCGCTCCATCGACGGCGGCGCGAGCTGGCGGGCCACGGTGCTGGTCTCGAGCATCAGCCACCACACCGTCGCGGGTGGGTTGCGCGAGTCGCCGCTGCCGTCGGCCGAGATCGACGCGGCCGGCACGGCGTATGTGGCCTGGGCCGACTGCCGGTTCCGCAGCGGCTGCGCCCGCAACGACATCGTCGTCAGCGAATCCACCAGCGAGACGACCTGGGCGGCGCCGTACCGCGTACCGATCGACTCCACCGGCAGCACCGTCGACCACTTCGTGCCCGGGATCGGCGTCGACCGATCCACCTCGGGCGGCTCCGCCCGGCTCGGCGTGACGTACTACTTCTACCCCAACTCCAGCTGCAGCGCCGCGACCTGCCAGCTCAACGTCGGGTTCATCTCCTCGACGAACGGCGGCACCACCTGGAGCGCCCGTACCCAGATCGCCGGTCCGATGACCCTGTCCTGGCTGCCCAACACCTCGCAGGGCCGCATGTTCGGCGACTACATCTCCACGTCGGTGCGCAACGGCGCCAACGCGTACCCGATCATCCCGGTCGCCACGGCACCCAGCGGATCGACCTTCAATCTCGCCATGTACGTGCCGACCGGTGGCCTCGCCATCACCGGCGGCGCACGCGCCGCGACGACGACCGGCACGGCACCGGCTCGCGCCGGAACCGCCGTTCCGGTGACCGCCAACTAACCCGACAAGCCTGAGCGGGACCGGCGGACCACGGAGTCGCTCGGGTGCTAGTAGCGCCGCTCCCCGGCACGTATGACCGGCTTGATGTCGATGACCGGCGTGCCGTCGACCGCCTCGAGCGGGCGGACCCGGATGCGTCCCGGCGCGGTGTCGATGACCGTGACCAGGTGCAGGCCGATCGGGTTGGGGCGGTCCTGCGAACGCGTGCTGAAGACGCCGGTCTCCGGGTTGCGCACGTCCCCGCGCGGGTGAACCCGCAGCACGTCGCGGTCGGCACGGTGCAGCCAGGTCAGCACGATGATCTCGGCCCCGGGTGCCAGATCGCTGAACCCCGCGGCCACATCGGGGTCGTAGTCGATCCAGGCTTCCGGTGCGCCCTCATCGCCCTGCCTCGGTGCCGCGCCGAGGTCGGTGAGTTCCGAGCGGACCAGACCGATCTTGCGCAGTGTGTAGCCGCTGCTCATCGAGGCGACAGGGTCGCCCGTGTGGTCCGCTGGCACCTGGGTCGTCGGTCGGTGCGGCGCACGTTCGTCGCCGCTGGAGTCGGAACGGAAAACGGTCATGGCTAAGAAGGTAAAGAAGAAGTCTTGCTGACCTCAGGGCCGATCGACCCGGCGAGCTCCGGGTCTTCTATGCGGGCAGCGGTCTGTCGTTGACGATCTGCTTCATGACCAGTGTCGAGTTGAGCCGTTGGACGCCCGGCAGCGTGGCGAGGGTGTCGTCTTCCAACTGCTGATAGGCGGCCAGGTCGGCGGTGACGATGCGCAGCAGGTAGTCCGGATCACCGAACAAGCGCTGGGCTTGCACCACGTTCGGGATGCGGGCGACCGCCTCCTCGAAGCCGAGCAGGGTATCGCGGTCTTCCTGCCGCATGGTGACGAAGACGAGGGCCTGGAACATGAGACCGACCGCGGCGGGGTCGACGACCGCACGGTAGCCGCGGATCGTTCCGCTGCGCTCCAGCTCACGCAGCCGGCGGTGGCAGGGCGAGACACTGAGCCCCACCCGGGTGGCGAGTTGCGTGATGGTCAGCCGGCCATCCTCCTGCAGCAGCGCAAGGATTTTCCGGTCGATCTTGTCCATGAAGTAGATTATTCCACCAGGATGGCCTGGACTGGCAAAGGTTGGAAACACCTCCGGCCGGACACCAAATATTCTTACTGTCATGGCAGCCAGTTCCGTCCTCGCCTTCTGGGTGGTGGCCCTGCTTCTCATCGTGGTCCCGGGCGCCGACTGGGCCTTCACCATCAGCGCCGGCCTGCGTGGACAGCCGATCCTGCCGGCCGTCGGTGGACTCGTCATCGGCTACGCGGCCGTGACCACCGTCGTCGCCGCGGGCGTCGGAGCCCTCGTCGCCGGATCACCGGCCATCCTCACCGGGCTCACCGTCGTCGGCGGCGCCTACCTGGTCTGGCACGGCATCACCGCTTTCACTCGCCCGGCAGCGCCAGGCACCACACCAGACTCCCCGGTCGGCACGGACTGGACCGCCTTCGTCAAAGGCGTCGGCGTCAGCGGCCTCAACCCCAAAGGCCTGCTGATCTTCTTGGCGCTCCTGCCGCAGTTCACCAACCCCGCGGCCGGCTGGCCCGTCGCCGGGCAGATCGTGATCCTCGGCCTGGCCTTCATGGCCACCTGCGCCGTCTTCTACTCCATCCTCGGGTCGCTGGCACGAACGGTGCGACACGCCCGCCCCGCCGTCGGCCGCATGGTCAGCCGGCTATCCGGAGCTGCGATGATCGCCATCGGCGCCGCCCTACTCCTCGACCGACTGATCGCCCCGCACTAGGCGGGCCGGGCGCCCCCGGGCTTCCGTCGAGGCCGCGCTGCTTCCTTCCGAGGCCATGACGTGCCCCCGCTCGTGGAGCCGGATCCGTGGCTCACCAGCCGGCGCGTTCTCCGGAAGATCGCCCGCCGTCCCGATCGACGCACCGTACCGGGCGGCCAGCGGCGACGCCGAGATGCCGTGCAGCACCACCGAAAGCAGGATCGTCCACGTGGCGGTGGCCACGAGGACGGTCCCGCCGCCGCTGTGCTGGAGCTCCTCCAGGGCGATGAGCGTGAAGACGACCGAGGCCAGCCCGCGCGGGCCGAACCAGCCCATGAATGCGACGGTGGCCGGCCGCAGATGTGTTCCGGTCAGCGCGATGGCGACGGGGACCATCCTGATCACGGTGAGGCTCAAGACCGCGTACAGGATGGGTCGAGCGGAGAGCTCGTGGGTGAGCAACTCTCCCACGAAGAGCGCACCGAAGATCGACCACACCAGCAAGGTGGCGGACAATCCGAGCGTCTCGGTAAACCGGCCGGACGCCTCCAGGCGGCCGTGGGTCGCGGTCCCGAACAAGATCCCCCCGACGAACACGGCGACGAACCCGTTACCGCCGATCGCGACGGCTCCGACATAGCTGAGCAGCGCGAGGGCGAGGATTGCGATTTGCTCGGACACCTCGGAGGTCCATCCGCGGTCCTTGGCGAACGCAGTGAGCTTGCCGCCTAGGTAACCGACGACGAGCGCCGCGACGATCGCGAGCCCGATCTGCTTCAGCGCCGCGACCTCCCAAGCCCGATCGCCGATGCCTTCGTCGGCCGCCACCAGCGCGATGAACAGCGTGATGAACGGCGTCGCAATCCCGTCGTTGAGACCGCTTTCGACATTGAGCGCCCGGCGGATCCGGACCGGAACGGCGCGGTTGGTGACGACTTCGAGCCCGAGCGCCGCGTCGGTCGGCGCCAGGATGGTGGCGATGAGCGCTGCGGCCGCCCAACCGACGCCGGGAAGGGTGAGATGGGCCAGCACGGCGCCGGCCAACACGGTGAGCGGTAGACCGACGAAGAGCAGCCGGTTGGGCAGACCCGCGTCGCCTTCGACGTCGTACAGCCGTATCGTCGAAGCATCGGCGAACAGCACCAGGGCCAGCGTCAGCTCGGTGATGGTGAGGACGGCTTCGCTGCTCGGCGAGACGGCCAGGACGTCCAGACCGCCCGGGCCGAGGATCGCCCCGGCGGCGACGAACACCATCGGGCCGGTGATCCACCACCGGTCAAGCATGGCGGCCACGAGCGCGTAGACCACCGTCACGACCGCGAGAGCGGCAAGACCCTCCATCAGATCCCCTCAGCCCATGCCGACCAGTTGTCTCAGCCGCGAACGAGCAGCCCCGGGCGACTGGGCCATGGTCGCGCCGCCCGGTCGGATCGGCCTTCACCCCTGATGGATGGTTGGCGCCCCAACTGGCCCGGCTACGCCTCGGTGCTTTCGAAGTACCGTTCGCACATCCGCAGGCGGCGGGCCTGCCACACCATGTAGGTGCCGAGCACGAGCTGTGTGAGGCTGCGCCCGAGGTCCTCCCACCGGTCGCGTAGCCGCAGAAAGACCAGGGCGGGTGTGCGCAGCGGCAGTGCGGCGCCGCGCGGCGCGATCATGCACGGGCCTCGGTTGGCCAGCGGGCGGGTGTGCGATGCGCTCGTGTCGAACGAGTATCGGTCGAGCAGCTCCCTGGTCACCGCCTTGACGGTGATCGGGGCGAGGCGCCATGCGGGGCAGGGCCGGTTGGCCGCCACACCGAACGGGATATGCCCGCCGGATCTGTGGAACGCCGGGTAGTTGAAGCACAGCACCGACCCGGACGGGATGACCGAGCCGGTCGGCAGTGTCATGGCCTCGGTGGTGATGCGGTGTGCAACGCCGAACAGCGGGAAACGCCGTAGCGTCTCCTCGAACAGGCGGTCGAGCGCGCCGTCCTCGCGCGCCGCGCGCTGCAGTGACTCGTCTGCCGCGAGCACCATCAGCAGGTGCGCCGTCGCCTCCGAGCTCTGCACGACCGCGGTGTTGAAGAACGTGCCCTGCAGGTAGAAGGCCCGCTCACGGCGATCCAGCAGCGTGGGCAGTGGGTGGGGTGCGCGGTCGAGCACCTGCTCCAGGTGTGCGGTGAGCCGCAGCCGGCAATCCATGTGCCGCAGCCCGCAACACTTGAGGGCGGTGATGACGTCGTCGGCGTTGTCCACGATCAACTGGCGGACCTCGCCGGTGCTGGGCCGGCCGAAGACCAGCCGGTGGTAGAACTCCGCCCAGACCGGCATCACGAGGTCCCGCAGCCGTACGAGACCGGTTCGGTCCGGCAGCGCGTCCCGCACGCAGTCGGCGGCGAGACGTTCGGCGGCGTGCCGCGGCATCGACAGGATCTGGCGGGTGCACCGGGCGACCTCGTCGTAGCGGGGCCCCCGCTCAAGGTGCTCCTGATGCACCTCGGCGCCCGGCGACAGCCAGTACCAGAACAGGTCGGACAGCGCGGCCCCGCGGCTGCGTCCGCCCGCTGCAGGGTCGGAGTAGACCTCGAGGAACTGCGAGCCGTCGACCAGGTCGCCCGGCACGGTGATTCCCTGCGGACCGTTGATGCGGGCGAACAGCCACATCCTGAGCGCGACGATCAGCCGGGGTAGCCAGTACGGGAGGCTCACCGACACCAGTACCGCCGCGCCAACGCCGATCAGAGGAGTCATACCAGGTGTACAACCGGGCCGCGGCCGGAGATTCGCCGGAATCCGTTCGTGGACGCGGCGAGGTATACCTGGCATGGACTACGTCGTGATCGGGGCCGGCCCGGCGGGACTGCAGCTGGCGTACTTCCTGGAACGGGCCGGTCGTGACTACGTGGTCCTCGAGGCCGGGTCCACGCCGGGCACGTTTTATCGCACGTTCCCCCGGCACCGCCGCATGATCTCGATCAACAAGCCGCACACCGGGTGGCACGACGCCGAGAAGGACCTACGGGTCGACTGGAACTCGCTGCTGTCCGACGATCCCGCGCTCCGGTTCACCCGCTACACGGGCCGGTACTTCCCGCACGCCGACGACTACGTCCGCTATCTCACCGACTTCGGCCGCGGGCTCAACATCCGGTACGGCCGCCGCGTCGCCCGCGTCGCCAACGGGTTCGAGGTCCGTTGCGAGAGCGGCGAGGTATTCACCGCCGACCGTGTGATCGTCGCAACCGGGTTCGGCGCCATGAACGTGCCGCCGATCCCGGGCATCGAGGCCACGGAATGCTACTGGGACGTGCCGGTCGACCCGGCGGGATTCACCGACCAGCGCGTGTTCATCATCGGCAAGGGCAACTCGGCCTTCGAGACCGCGGACAACCTGACCGAGCACGCCGCCGTGATCCATGTCGCCGGGCCGCGGTCGATCAACTTCGCCTGGCGGACGCACTTCATCGGACACCTGCGGGC
>DASYTU010000296.1:0-3517 GCA_036001925.1 Actinoplanes sp. | reverse complement strand
TAACAGCGTCGCACGTCCGACGCAGCTCGGGCCATTGGGTTCCGGTCGCAACGGACCGTCCATCCTTCGGGACCAATTCTCGGATCACTCCGGCACCGAGTCCGCGACCTCTCGATCCGCGCTTGCCTGCTCCGGCGCCGGCCGGCAGTACTTGCAGGGCCGGTAGCCCGCCGCCTCGGCCGCCTCGACGCTGCGGAATCCGTGCCGATGTGCGGCGGTGATCCGGCGACCGTGCGGGCAGGTCGGGAAGCACACGATGCCTGTCGTATCGCTGCCGATGTAGTGGAAACCTGCTCGGGCCAGCTCACGAACCTCCTCGAGGTTTACCTGCTCGGCCTGGAGCAGCGACTCCTTCATCTTCGAGCCGAAGACATAATCGCCGATCGTTCCGTCCGAGCGGGTTACCCGGTGGCACGGGATCAGCAGCGGAACCGGGTTGCGCGCAAGAGCGGAGCCGACCGCCCGGACGGCTCGCGGCCGGCCGATCTGACGGGCGACCCAGGAGTACGGCCGGACCTGCCCCTTCGGAATCGTGAGCGCGGTGCGCAACACCGCCTGCTCGAAGTCGGTCGAGCCGCGCAAGTCGAATCGCAGGCCACTGGTCCGTCCGGTACGCAGCGCCGGGCCAAGCCCGGCCGGCGGCCGCTCCGCGGGTAGCAACGGCCGGGCGAACCGCTTCCTGAACGAGGCGGCGAAGCCCCCATCCTCACCGTGGACGACCTTGTCGGTCCGTACGTAGGCGATCCCCTGGTCAGTGGAAGCGACGTAGAGGTCACCAAGCGGTCCGGGAACCCGCACCCATCGGGCGGCTACCCGGTCGAGCAGCCCTGCCGGCGCGTCCGCGCCCAGCCCGGCCAGTTCGTTTGTCAGCAAGTCGTTGTCAGTCATCAGGCATCTCCGTGGGAGTTCGCAGGATCATTGATCCTGCGAGCGGGCTTGGGAGCGCCGCTCTCGGCGGGCGCTTGGAGGTCGCGCAGGCGCTGCAGCCCGCGCGAGATGTGCGACTTGACGGTGCCCTCGGGACTGCCAAACACCGACGCGATCTCGGTGATCGGCAGGTCCGCGACGTGGCGAAGCACGACTGCGATCCGCTGCTGCTCCGGCAGCTGCCGAAGCATGCCGGCGAGCTCCCGGCCTGTCTCACCCAGCTCGACCGCGCGCTCGACGTCCTCCCCCGGATCAGCAGGATCGGGAGCCGCCTCAAGGGGCGCCGATTGAGGACGGCGAGCCGCCGTGCGCTGGGTGTTCCGCCAGACGTTCAGCAGGATGGTCACCAGCCACGCTCGGGGCTGCAGCGACCCGATCCGCGCCGGCTCATATCCGGCCAGTGCACGATAGGACCGCAAGAACGCCTCGGCAGTCAGATCTTCGGCGTCCGCCCACCGGCCGCACAACCGCAGCGCTGTGGAGAAGACGAGCCGCTGGTAGGTCTCGTACAGCACGACGAACCCGCCGTCGAGGTCGGCGACGAGCGCGTGGCGTACGCGATCGTCGGCGTGGACGATCGCCACGCCTACGGTCTCTGCCTCCGTCATAGTCACATCTGTCCGAACCCCGGCCCGCTCCCTCCGGTTGCACCTAGGTGATTCCGGCGCTGAAGGCTATCCGTGGACGACAAGCTTCATCACGGATTTTCGCCGCTGAACCGACTGATGATGCCGGTACCTGCGGGTAGATCGGCCCGCCCAGATCACAGTCCCTGCAGCGTCCTCCCCAATTAGTCGGCTCCGCCTCGACCAACGACAATGCGAACCACGGTGGTCGCGGTCGTGTTGCGGGAGCCATGGCGTCGGGCAAGCCGTCATGTGTCGCCGTGATGGCCTGGGCGTGACAGGCTGCCACCGTGCTGCCGTCGACGATCGCGACCGTGGACTATCACACGGGCGGGGAGCCGTTCCGGATCGTGGTGGATCCTCCGGTATCGATCCCGGGCTCGACGGTGGCCGGGCGCCGTGCCGGGGCGATCGGGAACGCCGACGTTCAGGGTTTGCGGGCGCTGCTGTGCTCGGAGCCGCGCGGGCACGCGGACATGTATGGCGGGTTCATCGTGCCGCCGGACGATGACGGTGCCCATCTGGGGGTGCTGTTTTGGCACAAGGACGGCTTCTCGACCGCCTGTGGGCACGGCACCATCGCGCTGGGAGTGTGGGCGGTGGAGACCGGCCGGGTGGTGGCGCCGGTGACCGGCAGCGTGGATGTGGTGATCGACGTGCCGTCGGGCAGGGTGACCGCGCGTGTGCACCGCGAGGACGCCCGGGTCGTCGCCGTCGACTTCGTCAACGTGCCCAGCTGGGTGGTCGCCACCGACGTGCCGGTGAGCACGTCGCGCGGCGAGGTGCGGGTGAGTGTGGCCTACGGCGGCGCCATCTATGCGACCCTGCCCGCGGCTCAGCTGGGTCTGTCGGTCACGCCGCAGCGTCTCAGTGAGCTCGTTGCGGTCGGCCGCGAGATCAAGTGGGCGCTCAATGACACCCAGCACGCCCAGCACCCAAACGACCCCCGGTTAACCGGCATCTACGGCACCATCTGGGTTGACGACCTCGGCGAGGAGGCCGGACAGGTGCACCAGCGAAACGTGACCGTCTTCGCCGACGGCGAGGTCGACCGCTCCCCGTGCGGCTCGGGGACCTGCGCCCGGCTCGCGGTGCTCACCGCCGAGGGCCGTCTGCCGGCCGGCACCGTGCTGCGGCACGATTCGATCGTCGGCAGCACCTTCACCGCGACGGTGCTGGGAACCGTCGACGTCGACGGTCGTCCCGCCGTCATCCCCCAGGTCACGGGCATGGCCTATCGCACCGGCGCGCACGTGTTCTCGGTCGACCCGCACGACCCACTGGTCCCCGGGTTCTTGCTGCGGTGAGGTTCCTCGATGCCGGCGCCGTGGCCGCGCTCGGACCCGCCGCGGCGGTTGGGGCCATCACCGATGCGCTGCTTAGCGGGGTGGACCCGGCCACCGATCCGCCTCGCGTCTCGGTCGGCCTGGCGCAGGGTGAGTTCCTCTTGATGCCGTCGCAGACGCCGGCCGGGGCCGGGGTGAAGATTGTGACCATCGCCCCGGCCAACCCGAGCCGTGGCCTGCCCCGCATCCAGGCGGTCTACCTGTTGTTCGACCAGGAGACCCTCGCGCTGCGCGCGGGGCTGGATGGCACCGCGCTGACCACGTTGCGCACCCCGGCGGTCTCGGTCGCGGCCGTTCTCAAGCGGCTACCGGACCGGCCGCTGCGGGTCGCGGTGATCGGAGCCGGCCCACAGGCCACCGGCCACGCCGGCACGCTCGCCGCCGTCCGCCCACTCGAGGCCGTCACCTACCTGGTCCGAGACCCGACCCGGACACGGCTCGACGCGGTCAGGCTCGGATCGCCACCGGCCGACCGGGCGCTGCGGTCAGCCCACGTCGTCGTCTGCGCGACCTCGGCAAGATCGCCAGTGTTCGATTCAGCTCTGGTACGCAACGACGCCGTGGTGATCGCCGTCGGCTCCCACGAGCCCGACGCCCGCGAACTCGACGCACCGCTCC
>DASYTU010000295.1:0-19751 GCA_036001925.1 Actinoplanes sp. | reverse complement strand
GAGTGCCACGACCGGGCGCCGCCACGGATCTTTCCCAAGTCCGGCGAGAACCATTCGCGCGTCCGTCAACCCGGGGCGATCGACAGCCACCTCCGGCGACCGACCAGGCCGCCGCCCGATGAGGCCGGCGACCGGCCAGGCAGGCGACCAGCCGCGGGCGGTCAGCCGCGGGCGCACGTCGGCGCCCTCGAGCTGGACCACGGAACGCAGGCGGCGCTACCTCGGTCCGGCGACCGGCGACATGATGTCGTTCAGCATCCCGACGATTGCCTGCGCGACCACCCGCGGGACCTCCATCTGGGCGACATGCCCCACGCCGGGGAGGATCAGCAGCCGGCTATCCGGTATCACCTTGGCGACCTGGGCGGGCACCCGCGGGTCGACCAGCTTGTCGGTGAGCCCGCCAATGACGAGCGTCGGCGCCTGGATACGGGCGGCGAGCCGCCACTGCGAGTTCACCCCCGGCAGGTACGCGCGCACGAAGCTGGACACCAGCCCGCGCAGCGTCCCCAGGTACGCCTTCGGGTAGTGCGCCACGGTATAGCGGAGCTTGATCTCCTCGATCGCCTCGGCCCGCCGCTGCGGGAGGACCTTGGAGGTGTCACCGAAGCACGCGGCGAGCACCTGCTCGGCCATTTCCTCGACGGTCATCCGCGCCATGCCCCAGGCGAACAACCGGTCGGCCCGCGGGAGCGCCAGCAGCGGCAACACCGGGCCCTGCGCCGTACGCCGGGGATCCAGAAACGGCATCGCCGGCGAGATCAGCGTGAGCGTACGGATCAGGTCCGGTCGCAGCGCGGCGACGCGCACCGATATGGATCCGCCGAGCGAGTTGCCGACCAGGTGGACGGGACCGCGGTCGGCGTACTCGAGGTATTTGATCAGTGTGTCGGCGAAGGACCGGATCGAGTAACGGCGGCTCGGGTCGCTGTAGCCGAAGCCGGGCAGGTCGACGGCCTGGCCGTCGAACCGATCGGCGAGCAGCCCGGCAACGTCGGTGAAGTTCTGCGACGAGCCGCCGAGCCCGTGCACGTAAACCGCGGGCTCAGCTGAGACCGACGTCGGTGGGGTGTCCCGGACCTGCAGCATCGCGCCATCGATCGTGACCCGGCGCGCCGGCCACGGCGGCGGTATGTCAGCGTGCGGAAGCTCGCCGTCGCCGGCGAGGATGGCGCCCTTCATCAGGACAACAGTGCCTCAAGCCGGCGATTGACCGCCGCCAGTGTGGCGCGAACCATGGCGTGCCGGTCGTCGCCGGTCACCACGGCGGATCCGGCCAGCTGCTCTACCCAGCCGCCGCACGACAGCAGCAGTACGACGACCGCGACCTGCATCGGGCCGAACGGCACGGACGCGGCGTGCTCGACGAAGCACCGCGCGGGCCCGTCGGCGTGGTCGGACGTGGCGAGTAGTTCGTCGACCGCTTGGGCGGTGGCCATCGCACACAGGCGCAGCAGAAAGCCGTCAACGGCCGGGCCGGTGGCGACCCCCGCCGCGACGGTGCCGCCTACGGCCAGGCGCACCTCGACGGTCGCCTCGGTGCCGAACGTGTTGACCTGGACGTTCTCGATGACGACACGAGGCCCGGGGCGGTCGCCCGGGTCGAGCGGGCGCGGCGGCCGCCAGTCGATGGCGGACGGCACGGCTTCCAGGGTCTCGGCCTCCGGGAACGGACCCGCGACGTACGAGGGACCGGCGGTCGACAAGGGACCTGTCGGCGGTGCGGCCGGTGCGGCCGTCTCGGGGGCGCGACCCGCCCGGGGGTTCTGCGGTAGCGGACCGAACTGTGCCCCGCGCGGGCCACCGCTGATCGGCGAACGCCCGGCGGAACCCGCATGCGTCGGCGCGAACGGCGTGACGGGCGGCGTCTCCGCACCGGTGGCGGGCGCCCGAACGGCCGCGGATCCGGAAGCGGGTGGCGTCGCGTGGCCCTGCATGGCCGCGTCCAGTCCCATGCGGTCCTGCAACAGCCGCGCGACCTGACGGCTCACCTCCGCCGGGTCGGCCCCCTCGGCGAGGTCCAGCCGCAGGCTGTGCGCGCCCTGGGGAGTGGACCGCAGCGAGGCGTCGCGGACCCCGTCGACCTCCCGGACCGCGGCGAGTATGGCCTTCACGTCGAAGCCTTCCTGGCGGTCCTCCGCGGACAGCACGTCACCGCGACGCAGGTGCGTCGCGATGCGCGCCAGCGCTGGGGTCTCGGCCGGTGGCTCCACGGACGGCGGCTCCGGGACGGTGGGCACGTCCGGCTCGGCCGGGACGCGTTGGGGTAGCGCCCTGGAGATCGGCTCGCCCCTTCCGGCGCCGGGATTTCCGGCGGGCCGGTCGGGAAAGCCACCGGAGTACGCCGAGGGCGCGGCGTACCCGGAGGGGGTATCGGTGGGTGGCGCTGATCCGGTCGGCGAGGGGGCGTCGTAGGGCAGCCGGCGCGGGAAGCTGGAGGGATCGTACGACGCCCGCGCCATGCCCGACTCAGGGGTGGACGTGTCGACGCGGGGCATGCCCTCGGGCGGCGTGTTGGGATCCAGCGCGTGCCGGGCGGATTCGTTCGCGATCCAGTCGACGCGGCGCCCGCCGGGTGTGGCCGGCCGTACCGCGGGAAATGTCCGCGACAGCGGGACCGCCGCGCGCTGCTGGGCGGCCGGTGGCTGCGTTGCCCGGCTGCGGGCGTCGTCGAGGTCGCCCTCATACGGGAACGGCGGCGCGCTGCTCGGCGGCGCGGCGTCGACCGCTCGCATCTCGCTCGTCCGCCGCTCGTCGTCGGTCTTTAGCGAGTCCGGTCGCTGCGACGCCGGGCCAAGCGAGCCGGACGCTCCGGGCGCGAACGAGTCCGGCCGCTGCGACCCCGGGCCAAGCGAGCCGGACGCGAACGATTCCGGCCGCTGTGACGGCGGACCGGGCGGGAACGAGTCCGGCTGCTGCGACGCCGTGCGAAGGGTCCCAGGCGCCAGCGGATTCGACTGTGGCGAGTCCAGCGAATCCGGCCGGAGGAAGCCCGGCCGCGGCGACTCCTGAGCGAACGGGTCGGACGCCGGTCGCACCGGTGGCGGCGTACCTGGACGGAACGGATCCGGCCCGAGCGAATCCGGCCGCGGTTCGGCGGGCTGCTGGGCCGGCTGGTTTCCGTTGGGCGAGAGGTGGGCAAGCAGGTCGGAGTACCGCGCCCGGCCGGCCGACCAGCTCGGCCCGGTGTTGCCAGAACGAGGAGGCTCGTGTGCGTTCAGGTCACCCGAGTGGCTCGCGTCGCCATATGGCCGCGGCACCTCCCCCGACCCGCGAGACTCCCCGAACGGCCGGATCTCACCGGATTGGTCATCGGGCGGTTGCGGTTGCCGGGTGAAGGGACGGATCTCCGCCGACGGACGGCGCCACGCCGGCACGTCTTCTTCCTCGGGGTCGAGTGCGGCCCCGGCGTTCGACCACGGGCTGCGCGGGGCGGCCCAGCCGTTCAACAGGGTGCGATCGCGCGAATCGCCACCGGTGCCGCCCTTCGCAGCACCGGAGTCACCGGAATGCCCTGCTTCGTCCACCGCGCGCTCCTCGCTCGCCCCAGCTGAGGCTACCGTGTGCTTGCAGTGGCGATAAGTTGCAGCGTCGCGACAATTGCCGGCTCGCCCGTGACTCACGGCGTTCCGGACAAACCGCGCCGACATAGCGGGGACCGAAGCCTCGGAGGTTGGAGAACCATGACCGCCGCGTCCGGCGGAGCACAGACAGCGCGTCCCACGCGCCTGCCGCGCTCCGCACGCCGTAAGCAACTCCTGGCTGCCGCGCAGCAGATCTTCGTCGCGCACGGCTATCACGCCGCCGCGATGGACGAGATCGCCGAGCGGGCCGGCGTCTCCAAGCCGGTCCTGTATCAACACTTCCCAGGCAAGCTCGAGCTTTACCTGGCGCTGCTCGATACGCACTGCGATGCGATCATCGCCAAGGTGCGTGGCGCCATGCTCGCCACCCCGGACAACAAGGAGCGGGTCAAGGGCGCGGTCAAGGCGTACTTCGACTTCGTCGACCACGAGAGCGAGGCGTTCCGGCTCGTCTTCGAGTCCGATCTGCGCAACGACCCAGCCGTACGGGAACGGGTCGAGCGGGTCGAGCAGGGCTGCATCGAAGCAGTGACGGACACGATCATCTCGGACACCGGCCTGAACACCCCCCAGGCCGAGCTGCTCGCCTCGGGCCTGGTCGGCGCCGCCGGCCAATCCGCACAGTTCTGGCTCGCGAACGGCCGCCGTACCCCCAAAGCAGAGGCTGAAGCGCTGGTCGCGGCCCTGATCTGGCGAGGCATCGCGAGCTTCCCGCTGCAGGGCGGTTCCTCCGGCGGGACAACGCCGGAAATCGGCTAGCCTTCATGGCGGAAGACGTACGAGAGGGAGGACCCCGTGGAGGTCAAGATCGGCGTGCAGCACGCGCCGCGCGAGCTGACGCTGGAGAGCGCTCAGACCCCGGCGGAGGTCGAGCAGGCCGTGACCGAGGCGATGGCCAAGGACAGCGTGCTGATGCTCACGGATGAGAAGGGCCGCCGGGTGATCGTGCCGATCGCCAAGGTGGCATATGTGGAGATCGCCGAGACGTCCAACCGGCCGTTCGGCTTCACCACCCGCTGACGCACCGCGTGGAGAAGGCCGGGGATTGCCGGCCTTCTCTGCTCTGAGGTGCGGAATCTTGCGGTCGGGTAGACTTGGTGACGTCGCCGCCGAGGCTGACGGATCTCTCTGTCGCCGCGGCGACGCGCGTGCGGCCCGCGAACGTTCTCGCGTGTGGCCCGCGCCCTACCCAGACCGCGCCCAGAACTTCGACGGGCGCACCACGAGAGGCACCCGTAGAACTTCATGACCGACATCGAGAGCAATACAACAGAACAGGCTCTGGTACCCGCACTAACCCGCGCTCCCGTCCGCCCCGACAGCCCGACCTTCGCCGAGCTGGGCGTCCGCTCGGAGACGGTCGAAGCATTGAGCGCGGCGGGCATCACCCGGGCGTTCGCCATCCAGGAGTACGCGCTGCCGATCGCCCTGCGGGGCACCGACCTGATCGGCCAAGCCCCGACCGGCACGGGCAAGACCCTCGGCTTCGGCCTTCCCCTGCTCGAGCGCGTCACCGCGCCCGCCGAGGGCGCGGACGGCAAGCCTCAAGCGCTCGTCGTCGTCCCCACCCGCGAACTGGGCCTTCAGGTGGCCCGGGACATCGCGGCCGCCGGCAGCACCCGCGGCGTCCGCGTCCTGCCCATCTACGGCGGCGTCGCGTACGAGCCGCAGGTCGACGCGCTCGCCAAGGGCGTCGAGATCCTGGTCGGCACGCCCGGGCGCCTGCTCGACCTGGCGAAGCAGAAGCAACTCAAGTTCGGCGCGATCCGCACGCTCGTACTGGACGAGGCCGACCGCATGCTCGACCTCGGCTTCCTTGAGGACGTCGAGAAGATCCTGGCCATGCTCCCCGAGCAGCGCCAGACGATGCTCTTCTCGGCCACCATGCCGGAGCCGATCGTCGCGCTGGCCCGGCGCTTCCTGCACCACCCGGTCACCATCCACGCCGGCCACACCGCAGACAGCGGCCTGTCGCCGCTGACCAAGCAGGTCGTCTACCGCACCCACCCGCTGAACAAGCTGGAGATGCTGGCGCGCATCCTGCAGGCCCGCAACCGCGGTCTGACCATGATCTTCACCCGGACCAAGCGGGCCGCCGACCGCGTCGCCGAGGACCTGGACTTCCGCGGCTTCGCGGTGGCCGCCGTCCACGGCGACCTGGGCCAGGGTGCCCGCGAGCGGGCGCTGCGCGCGTTCCGCACCGGCAAGATCGACGTGCTCGTCGCCACGGACGTCGCCGCCCGTGGCCTCGACGTCTCGGGCGTCACCCATGTCATCAACTACGACTGCCCCGAGGACCCGGACACGTACACGCACCGCATCGGCCGCACCGGCCGCGCGGGCGCCACCGGCCTCGCAGTGACGTTCGTGGACTGGGAGGACATGCCGCGCTGGGTGCTCATCGACAAGTCGATGGGCCTCAACATGCCGCAGCCTCCCGAGACGTACCACACCTCCCCCGCGCTCTACGCCGACCTGGACATCCCGACGGACATCTCCGGCACCCTGCCGACCGCGGAACGCAACCGCGCAGGGCTGGCGGCCGAGGTCGAGGAAGACCTCGGCGGCGGCCGCCGGCGCACCCGGGACGGCGGCCGGGGTCCGGCTCGCGGTCGCGGCGGGCGTTCGCGCGGCGGCAACGCCGGTGAGGAGGCCTCCGCGCAGGCACCCGGGCCGACCGACGAAACCTCCGGCCGCCCGCGGCGCCAGCGTCGCCGCCGTCGCGTAGACGAGCCAATTTCCGGTACGGAGTCAGCGGAGTCCACGCCTGCGGAGAACGCGGCCGGCCCGGACGACACCGATACGGTGACCACCCCAAACGGCACCCGGTCGCGCAGTCGCCGTCGCGGCGGTCGCGGCAACCGGGGCTCGGGCGGTGGCGGGGCGGCCGCCGCGGCGTCCGGCTCGATCCCCGGCGGTCCCGCCGCCGAGATGAGCGGCGGCTCCGAGGCCGGCGTGGGCACGACCGCGGACGACTGAGGGCAGCGCATCATCCGGAGGCAGAATGGACGGATGCCTCAACCGCTGGATGCCGTCCTCGCCGAATTGCGCGAGCTGCTGCTCGACCCCGCTCTCACGCGCGCGGTGGCGGCGGGCCGGCGCCGCGGTCACACACCGTCGGTCAACCGGGCGGAATTGCGGCAAGTAGCCCTCAAGGGCGGTCCGAAGCTGCAGATCGTGACGGACGACGGCTCCCGGCCGTACACCCGGAATGTGTCCTTGGGCGCGGAGGCCGCGGTCGCGGTCGACGCGCTGCTCGCGGAGCCCTTCGGGAACTGGCACGTCGAGACGGCGTCGACCACGGTCCAGGTCCGGGTCACCAAGAAGGGCGACGCTCAGGTGCACCGCTCGACGGTGGCTACCGCGCCCGCGACGCAGGGTCATGACCGCGCCAAACAGTGGCTGCTGGATCCCGGCGACCCGCTGTTCACGGTGGTCGGTGGCACCGCCGCGAAGCGCCGCCAGGTCGACGCGTTCCTCCGCGCGCTCGCCGCGACGCTGCCCGACGACCCGGCCGACCTGCCGTCGCCGCTGCGCGTCGTCGACCTCGGCTGCGGAAACGCCTACCTGACGTTCGCGGCCTACCGCTATCTGGCCGATCGCGGCGCGAAGGTCCAGGTCGTGGGCGTGGATGTCCGCGAGGATCAGCGGGTACGGAACACCGCGGTCGCCGCCGAGCTGGGATGTGCCGACGACGTGACGTTCGTCGCGGGCACGATCGAGGACGCTCGGGTGGATCTCGCGCCGGATCTGGTGCTGGCGCTGCACGCGTGCGACACCGCCACCGATGAAGCGCTCGCGCGGGCGATCGGCTGGGGCGCCCGGTGGGTGCTGGCCGCGCCGTGCTGCCACCACGACGTGGCCGCGCAGCTCAAGCGTCACCGGGCGCCGTCGCCGTACGGTGAGATCACCCGGCAGGCCATCCTGCGCGAGCGGTTCGCGGACGTCCTGACCGATACGCTGCGGGCGTCGTTGCTGCGGCTGAAGGGGTACAAGGTGGACGTCGTGGAGTTCGTGGACTCGGCGCACACCCCGCGCAACCTGCTACTGCGGGCCCGTCGGACCGGTGTCGTCGACGAGAGCCAGCGCGCCGAGTACGACGCTCTCACCGCACAGTGGGGCGTGACGCCCGCGCTGGAGACGCTGCTCAGCTCACGGTGACGGTCCACGCGGCGGTGTGCACCCGCCCAGCGACCTGGAAATCGAAGAACATCCGGTACGTGCCGGGGCCGGGCGGCGCGAGCCAGAACTTGACCTTGCCGTCGACGAGCTGCAGCTCCGGATGGACGTGGACGTATCCGACGTCGCCCTGACGCAGCATGACCAGGTGCCCGAACGCGCCCAGGTACGGCTGGAGCGCCGCGGGCTTGCCATCGGGCCCCGCGACGGTCATGAGGATCGGCTGGGTCGACCCGGTACGCGGCGTCCCTTCGTACCCGACCGTGAAGCCCGTGGTGGTCGCCTGCCGGACCGGCGCGGGCAGCGCGACCGGTGCGTAGTTCCCGGCGACCGTCAGGTCGGTGCCCAGCGTGGTGGCCACCTGCTGGCCACCGACGATCGCGGTGAAGTCGGCGATCGCCCGATAGCTGCCGGGCCGGGGCAGCGTGAGTTCGATGCTCCAGGTGCCGTCGGGCGCCATGGTCGGGTGCAGGTGCTGGAAGCCGGACAGGTCGCGGCGGACGACGATCAGGTGCAGCGGCTTGTCGTGCACGATCGTGTAGGTCGTCACGGAGGCTCCGCCGGGCCCGGCGATGCGGAACCTGAACGGCTGCGCCGTTCCGGCGTTCCAGGTGGTGCTCTCGGGAACGAGGGTGAGCCCGGCGGAGCTGAGCGAGAGCCCACCGACCGCCGCGCCACCGCCGGCCGCGGTGACGCCGCCCTGGATGATGGTGCCGTCGGCGTTGTGCACGTGCGGCTTGCTCTCGTCCACGGTCGCGCCCCGTGCCGGCGGCGCGACGGCCGCCGGTATGGATGTGCCCTTGTGGAGACGGCCCAGCCCGTACCCGGCGAAGAGCGTCAAAACGAGCAGCGCGCCGAACGTGGCGATCCGGAAGATCGTCCCGTCCCCGGTCTGCTCTGTCGCCGGCTCCGTTGCGGGCGTTTGTGCATCCTCGAGCGTCTCAGGCATCGGCGAGCTCGTACCCGGCCTCGTCAACGGCCGCGCGAACCGCGTCGACCGCGAGCGGCGCCGCGCTGGTCACGGTTACCGCGCCGGTGTCCAGATCGACCCTCACGTCGGCGACGCCGGAGAGCACGGAGAGCTCGCCGGTCACCGCCTGGACGCAGTGCTCGCAGCTCATGCCGCTGACGGTATAGGTGGCGGTGACAGACATAGCGACCTTTCAGGACCGGACGAGTCGGGCGATCGCGTCGGACGCCTCCTTGACCTTGGCGGAAGGATCGCCTTGCCGCGCGGCATCGACGACGCAATGAGCGAGATGATCCTCGAGCAGCCCGACCGCGACGGCCTGCAGGGCGCTCTTGGCTGCGGAGATCTGGGTCAGGACGTCGATGCAGTAGGTGTCCTGGTCGACCATCCGCTGCAACCCCCGGATCTGACCCTCGATCCGGCGCAGCCGACCGAGCAGGGCCTGCTTGTCGCCGGAGTAGCCGTGCGGGCCGTGCTGCTCGTGCTGACCTTCGCCGATCTCGGCGGTCGCTTCCTCGGACATGGCCCGAGCATACCCCCCACCCGTATCTGCGCACGCGCGCCCGCCGCGTGGCTTTGAAACCTTTGTGCCCTTAAGGCCGTTGTGCTGCTTCCGGTATCCGCCTGCGCATTATTCTCTCGCTCGCCGCAACGCTGACGATCGCGGGTGCCGCCCCACGGCCCACAGTCGCGCTCGGGGCGAGCACCCGTCGGCCGCAGACGCGGGCTAGCGGATCGCCGCCGGACCGGGTCGTATGGCTAGACGGCGATCGCAAGGGCGAGCGGTAGGACTGCTGGTGCGCCGGCGCGGCGCAAAGCGCGACCGGCCAGGGCCATCGTCCAGCCGGAGTCGACCAGGTCGTCAACTAACAGGACGGGACCGTCGAGGCCGGCCACGGCGTCGGTGAGATCGGGCCGGACCGCGAAGGCGTCGTGCAAGGCGCGGACTCGGTGGGCGCTGTTGCCGGCCGATCTCGCGTCGCCGGCGCGGGTCGAGATCAACGTGCCGAGCAACGGGAGGCGGCCGACCTCGGCGATGTGGGACGCGATACTGCCGACCAGTTCGGGACGGCGGCGCGAGCCGACCGCCACGATGCCTGCCGGGCGCCGTTCCCATCGGTCGTCGCCATGGGCCCACGACTTGAGGACCTCAACGACCGCCGCCGCGACGTCCTCCGAGATCGCGCCGTCTGGCGCCTCGGGGCCCAGGAGCTTCCGGAGGCGGGCGCCCCACCCCAAGTCGGACAGCCGGCCCACGGCCCGGCCGGGCAGGATCTGCTCGGCGGGCGGAATGCGGCCCTTCACCGGGACGCCGACGGCATCCATGCCGGTGGGCCAGAGCTTCTTGGGCGCGATCTCGACGCCTGGCCGGCCGAGGAACGCGTGCGCGATCGACAACGAGGCCGGCGCGATCTCGGCGTCGAAGAGTGGCCCGGCACAGGAATCGCAACGGCCGCAGGGATTGGCGTCCGGATCGTCCAGGCAACGACGCAGGAACTCCATGCGGCAACCGGTCGTTTCCGCGTACTCCATCATGGTTTTCTGCTCGGCGGTGCGAGCCTCGGCGACGCGCCGCAGCCGGGCCGTGTCGTAAGTCCACGGCTCGCCGGTGGCGAGCCAGCCGCCGCGGGTGCGGCGGACCGCGCCGTCGACGTCGAGCACCTTGAGCATCAGCTCCAGCCGCGCACGACGCAGGTCGACCAAGGGCTCGAGCGCCTGGGTCGAGAGCGGGCGGTCCGGGGAGAGATTCGCGAGCACCGAACGGACCTGCTCCTCGGGCGGGAACGCCAGCGACGCGAAATACCGCCAGATGGCCGCGTCCTCCTGCCCCGGCAGCAGCACGACCTCGGCGTGCTCGACCGCGCGGCCGGCACGACCGACCTGCTGGTAGTACGCGATCGGCGATGGTGGCGCGCCCAGGTGGACGACGAAGCCGAGGTCGGGTTTGTCGAAGCCCATCCCGAGCGCCGACGTCGCGACCAGCGCCTTGACCTTGTTGTCGAGCAGGTCTTGCTCGGCCCCGCGGCGCTCGGCATCGTCCACCTGTCCCGTGTAGGACGCCACCGCGAAGCCGCGCGACCGCAGGAAGTCAGCGGTCTCGGTCGCCGCGGCCACGGTGAGCGTGTAGACGATGCCGGAGCCGGGCAGCTCGTCCAGATGGTCGGCGAGCCAGGCGAGCCGCTGTGCCGGGTCCGGCAACCGCAGGACGGCCAACCGCAGCGAGTCCCGGTCCAGCGATCCGCGCAGAACGAGGGCGTCACCCAGCTGGTCAGCCACGTCCGCGGTGACGCGGGCGTTCGCGGTGGCTGTGGTCGCCAGCACCGGGGTACGACTCGGCAGCGCGGCCAGGAACGTCCGGAGTCGCCGGTAGTCGGGGCGGAAATCATGGCCCCAGTCGGAGACGCAGTGGGCCTCGTCGACCACGAGCAGGCCCGTGCTGGCCGCGAGGCCGGGCAACACGTTGTCGCGGAAATCCGGGTTGTTGAGCCGCTCGGGGCTGATCAGAAGCACGTCGACCGCTCCGGCGCGGATCTCGGCGGTGATCTCCTCCCACTCGTCGAGGTTCGCCGAGTTGATCGTGCGGGCACGGATGCCGGCCCGGGCCGCCGCGTCGACCTGGTTGCGCATGAGGGCGAGCAGCGGCGACACGATGACCGTCGGGCCGGCCGGCGGATCGCCGAGCTGGGCGGCGACGCCACCGCGCAGCAGTGCCGTGGCGACGAAGTAGACCGCAGACTTGCCCCACCCGGTCCGCTGCACGCAGAGAACCCTCCGCCGGTCGACGACCAGCGCCTCGATGGCCCGCCATTGATCGTCGCGCAGCAGCGCGTGCTCGCCGGCGAGCCGGCGCAGCACCTCCTCGGCACGGTCCCGCACCGCCGCGCGCTCGACCGGGCTCGCCGTTTCTCGCGTCATCTCCGCCACGCCCGCATGTCTACCAGCCGCCACCGACAAGGCGGCCGTCATCCACAGGCGCCCGTTATCCACAGGCCGCCGTTGCCCGCGCTCGGGCGCTGAGATTTCATCGCCGGGTGGGCTCGCAGCGGCCGGCCCGCAGGTGAGTTGCCGGGGACGAGTGGGCGGGTGTTCGCGGCGGGCAGATGGCGCTACGTCGGCCCGGGGACCGGCCGTTGGTCGGTGGTGGGGTCCACCATTGACAGGAATTGCGCATCTAGGCTTCGTGATCGTGGGCGATCTTGGCGCGACAATGGTAGCGGCCGTCGCGGTGTTCGCGGGCACGAACGTCGATGACCTCATCGTGCTGACGGTGCTGTTCCTGTCCGCCAAGGCGACCGGCCGGCCGAAGCCGTGGCACATCTGGGCCGGGCAGTACGCCGGGATCGGGGTACTGGTAGCGGTCTCCGCGGCAGCGGCGCTCGGCCTGACGATCGTGCCGGACCGATGGGTTGGCCTCCTCGGCCTGGTGCCGTTCCTCCTGGGTGTCAAGGGGCTCGTCGCCGCAGTCCGCGCCCGCCATGAAGACGAGCCCCCAGCTCCCACCTCCGCTACCGGCCCGCTGTCCGTCGCCGGCATCACGATCGCCAACGGCGCGGACAACATCTCCGTCTACACCCCGTTGTTCCGCACGATCGGCCTGGCCGCCAGCCTCATCACGGTGGCGGTCTTCACGCTCGGGATCGCTGTGTGGTGTCTCGCCGGGTCCTGGCTCGGGTCGCACCGAAAGATCATCGATGTGGTTCGGCGATTCGGCCACTGGATCGTGCCGGGCGTCTTCATGCTCATCGGCGCGGTCATCGTGATCGAGTCCGGCGTTCTGAACGAGTGAGTCATGAACACGCCGCGCCGGACCGGCTCACGACCGACGGCCCCAACGGGGCCAGCACCAACAACGCCGGCTGACGCGCCGGCCCCGCGCACCTTCGGTCTGGTGGTGCCGGGCGTTTGAGTGGCACCGTGTGTGCCATGAAGACGATTGCCGAGAAGCTGCAGATCAAGCCGAACTCCACGGTCTGGCTTTCGGACCCTTCGAACCTCACCTTGCTTACGCCGATGCCCGAAGGCGTCCGCGAAGTCGACACGATGGCGCCTGCCAGCACCGCGGTGATCTTCGCGAACGACGCTACCGAGGCTCGCAAGCTCCTTGCGGAGCACGCCGCCGACCTGGCCAAGCCGGCCGTGTTATGGGTCGCCTACCCGAAGGGGAACCAGTCCGACATCAACCGCGACACGCTATGGCCGATCGTCGCGGACTTCGACCTGCGCCCGAACGGCCAGGTGGCGATCGACGACCGCTGGTCGGCGCTGCGCTTTCGCCCCAACCGCGAGGGCGAAGGCAGATTCACCGGCGGCACCAAGTAAGCCCACCATGCCCACCAAGCCGACCAAGCCGACCAAGCCCACCAAGCCGACGAAGCCCACCAAGCCGACCAGGCCCACCAAGCCCACGAGGCGACTCACCGGCACCGCCGGGCTAAGCGGCCCGAACCGGCTCAGCGGCCGAGCACCGACCCCCCGTTCACGTTGATGATCTGGCCGGTCACGTACCCGCCTCCCGGACCGACCAGCCAGCGGACCGTTTCCGCGATGTCGGCCGGCTCGCCGGGGCGCTTGACCAGCGTCGCCGCCACCCGGGCGGCGTGGCCCTCCTCGGTCATGCGGCCGGCGAAGAACTCGCTGTCCGTGACGTAGCCGGGCGAGATCACGTTCGCCGTGATGCCCTCCGGGCCCAACTCGGTGGCCAGGTCGAAGACGAGACCGTGCAGGGCCGCCTTCGCCGCCGAGTACGGGCCTCCGCCACCCCGCTGGGCCGCGATCGAGCTGGTCAGGATGATCCGGCCGCCGGGACGGCGCAGCAGGGGCCGCAGCCCGGCGGTGAGCAGCACGGCGGTGATGACGTTCGACTCGAAGTTGGCCCGCCAGTGCGCCGCCAGGCCGTCCAGCGTGGAGTCGTCGCCACCCACGTACGCTCCGGCGTTGTTCACCAGGACGTCCACCGCGCGACCATCCACGGCCTCGACCACCGCGGCGATCTGGTCTGGGTCGGCGACATCCGCGGTGACCGCCGTGGCCTGCGGGCCGATCCACTTCACCGCGTCCGCGAGCACGTCCGGCCGCCGGCCGGCGATGATGACGTCGTAGCCCTCCCCGGCCAGCATCCCGGCAGTCGCCCTACCGATCCCCGTCCCGCCGCCACTGACCACCGCAAGCCTCGCCATCGGCCGACTCTAAACGAGCAGCCGGGGAATCAGGCGAGCACCTTAGCCGGCTGCAGAGTGCGCCAAGGAGTGCGCCAACCGGCATTGACGGCCGCCACCGCGGTGTCCGGATGGTCCGTGAAGACCCCGTCCACGCCCAGGCGCAGGAACAGCTCGTACTCGGTGATGCCGTCGCCGCGGGCATCCGGGTCGGTGCCGATGCGGATGTCCAGCGGCAGGAACCGGTTCTCCGCACGGAACGTCCACGCGTGCACGACGAGCCCGGCTTCGTGCGCGTCGTGTACGAGCGGGTTGGCGGCGAGCAGCTCACCGGTGGCGCCGCGCGGCACGATCAGGTCCTTGTCCGCGCCGATGCCGAACGCGTACTCGGCGATCGATGCGAGTCCGGCCGGTGTGGCGAGATCGGCATAGCTCTGTTGCGTGTCGAACGGTGCGCCGACCGAGTCGAGCAGCTGAATCAGCCGGACGTCGGTCATCGCGTGGAGCTTTCGCAGGTTCTGCGTCTCGAACGACTGGATCAGCACCGCTGACGTCGCGTCACCCAGGTCGTTGCGGTAGAGCGTGCTGACCAGTGGTTCCTCGAGCGACAAACCGATCGAGGCGAAGTACGACGGGTACTTCGTCTCCGGATAGATGCCGATCGGCCGGCCCAGTCGGCGTTCCTCGCTGACGACCAGGTCGATGATCTCCTGGAACGTGGGGATCTCGTACCGGCCGTCGAAGATCGTGTTCTGCGGCCGCACCTCCGGAAGCCGTTCGATGGCGCGCAGCGTGCGGAGCTCGCGCAGCGTGAAGTCCTCGGTGAACCATCCGGTCGTCGCGACCCCGTTGAGCACCTTGGTGGTCCGGCGGCTCGCGAACTCAGGATGCGCCGCCACATCGGTGGTCCCGGAGATCTCGTTCTCGTGCCGGGCGACGAGCACGCCGTCGCGGGTGGAGACGAGGTCGGGCTCGACGTAGTCGGCACCGAGCCGGATGGCCAGCCGGTACGACTCGAGGGTGTGCTCGGGGCGGTATCCGCTGGCGCCGCGGTGGCCGATGACCAGCGGCGGCGTCGACACGTACTCCACAAAGCGAGTGAACCGGGCACAGGCGACGCGCGGGCCCCGATGGGTTGGCCGGCGGATGAACGTCACCCCGAGGAGGAATGACCGGAGCAGAAGCGGGGGTCGAGGGTCAGCCGGGGAGGAGCTGGTCTACCGGGGCGTAGTCGTCCGTCAGGACGCGGGCGTGGTCGACGAACTCCGTGAGCGCCGCACCCGACAGCAGCGTGACCGGATCGTCGACCAGGTCCAGGCGGTTGCGGATAGCGTCCAGCGGTAGCTGCGACCGGGACGCGACGATGACGAAGTTGCTACCTACCTCGCCGGCCAGCGCGTCCGCCGGGGCGACCAGCGCCACGTACGGGAACGCCGCGGCGACCGTGGCGACCTCGGCACGGATGAACCGGTTCGGCGGATAGTCGATGACGTTCTGCGCGTAGATGCCGTCGGGGCGCAGCACGCGGGCGATCTCCGTAGCCATCTCTCGGGTGGCGAGGTGCCACGGGACGACGAGGTGCCCGAACGCGTCGCCGACCACGAGGTCGTACCGGCCCGACGGCTGCCCGGCCACGCCGACCCGGGCGTCGCCGACCTGGACCCGCAGGTCGGGGCCGGTCTGGAGGCCGAGCTTCTGCCGGTCCAGCCGGATCAGGGCGCCGTCCAGCTCCAGCACCAGCTGATCGCTTCCGGGTCGGGTCGCCCGCACGTACTCGGGCACCGTGAAACCGCCACCACCCAGGTGCAGGGCATCGATCGCGGTACCGCGCGGGCGGACCGCGTCGGCGACGGCGCCGATCCATTGCACGTACGCGAACTCGAGGTTGGTCGGGTCGTTCAGGTCGACGTACGAATGCTCGGCCGCGTTGAGGATCAGCGTCCGGCCACCCGTGACGTTCGGGTCGTTGTCGACGCGGGCGCAGTGGTACGCCGTCTCAACGTCACAGGGCGTCGGCGCGGTGGCCCCGAGGCCGGCACCGACCAGACCGATCGTCGCGAGCACGACCCGGGTCCGGCGCTGGCCGGGCACTGTCACCTGCCGCCGCAACCACCGGCCCAGCGCGAACCCGGCCACGGCGAGCAGGGCGGCGAGTGTCAGCACGATCCATGTGGTCGGCATGGCGGCGACAAGGACGAAGCCGGTGCCCAGCGTCGCGGTGATCGCGCCGAGCGTGCCGACGCTGGACAGCCGGCCCACCACGGAACCGGTCCGGCGCAGGTCGCCGAGCTGCAGCTTCACCACCATCGGCGTGATCGTGGAGAGCAGGAACGCGGGCAGGAAGACGGCCATCGCGGCGAGGAGCAGCACGGCCGGGGCGGCACCGCCGCGCAGGATCTCGCCGCCCCAGCGCACCAGCGGCAGGGTGATCGCGGTGCCGATCGCGGCCAGGATCAACGCCGGGGCCAGCAGCGTCCGCGGGTCGAACCTGTCCGCCAGCCGCCCGCCCAGCCACGTGCCGTACGCGATGGCGGCCAGCGAGATGCCGATGACCGAGCTGCTGACCTGCAGGGTCACGCCGACGTACGGGCCGACCAGGCGCAGCGCGACGATCTCCAGGACCAGCACTGCGCCGCTGGCGAAGAAGACGAGTGAGGTGGCGAGGCCGGACGGCAGCGGGCGGTTCTCCATACAACGATCAGAGCACGGACAGGTGCACGTGGTTCGTGTGCACCGCCGCCGGGCCGCCCGAGGCGCTGTATCTCCGCCAGCCCGTCCCAGGCATCCAGATCTGCCGGTACCAGATGACGTACATGACGCCGAGCCGGTCCGCGTTCTTCACCAGGAACGCGGCGAGCCGGTCGCCGTACGCCTTGTCGCTGCCGGTCGCGGCTACGTTCTTGAACGTGGTCGCGTTGGCGGAGAAGTCGCAGGCCCGCCCCTTCGGATGCTCGCCGGAGGCCCGCCGGCTGTAGCACGACGTGTAGTGCCTGAATCCCGCGGCGCGCGCCTGCTGGTACGCGTGCAGCAGCCGCGGCGTGATGCAGCCCGACGTGGTGGGATCGTCCACCGTGCACGACTCGTGGGGCCACGAGCCGTCGGGGTTGCGCGGCGCCGGCTTGGCCAGCGGTGAGTTGACGCTGATGAAGCCCCCAGCCACACTGCCGCCGCCGACGCTGGCGAGCGCCGCCTCGGCCTGCTTCTTCTTCTTGGCCAGCACGGTGACCTGCTTCTGCTGCTCCTTGATCTCGAGGTCGATGGCCTGTTTGGCGCGCTGCGCGAGCGTCACCTCGTTGCGGTACCGGGTCAGCGTCTGGGCGTCGAGCTGCGCCATCATGTCGAGCCGGAGCGCGCGCTCCAGGAACGTGTCCGGCGAGGAGCTGTTGAGCAGCATCGACATCGTGTTGAACCGGCCCAGCCGGTACGACCGCGCGGCGATCACGGCGACCTGACCCTCGAGTGCCTTGGCACTCGACTGGGCCTGTGCCAGCGTCATCTGCAGCGCCTTCTGCCGCTTCTGTGAGGCGGCGAGCTTGGCGGTGGCCTCGATGTGCCCCTTCGCGGCGGACTCGAGCGCGTCCCGCAACGTCTTGGTTCCGCCCTCGGGATCGGCCGAGGCGGGCCCGGCCGGCACGGTGACCACCACTACCACCGTCGTCGCCGCGAGCAGCGCGAAGGCCGCGCCGAACCGCCGAAGGAGAGTCGCCGCCACGGTCTACCTCCATGTCTTGAGCGCCGGAACTCTACCGCGCCCGGAGACATAAATGCAGCTCGATCAGGTGGCCGAGTATCCGCCGTCGACGAAGAGTGTCTGGCCGGTCAGCGCAGCGCTAGCGTCACTCGCCAGAAAAACGGCACAACCGGCAAAATCCTTCGGTACTCCGTTTCGCCCGATCATGGTACGGGAGGCGTGCGCCGCCACTTTCGTGGCATCCGCGAACACTTCCTCGGTCAACGGGGTGTGCACGACACCGGGTGCGACCGCGTTGCAACACACGCCGCGGCGCGACCACGCCTCCGCCTGCGAACGGGTCAACGCGACCAGGCCCGCCTTGGATACGCCGTAGGCGCCGCTGTTGCCGTAGGCGCGGAACGCCTGCTGGGAGGCGACGTTGATGATCCGACCCCTGCCACGCTTCGCCATCCGGGGACCGAACGCCTGACCCAGCAGGAACGGCGCGGTCAGGTTCGCCGCGAGCGTCGCGTCCCAGTCGTCGTCGGTGAGCTCGTCCATCGGCGGGCGCCGGTTGATCGCCGCCGCGTTGACCAGGACGTCCGGCACGCCGTACCCGGAAAGGATCGTGTCCACCGCGGCCGCGAGGGCGGTGCGGTCGCCGAGATCGGCGGACACCGCCGCCGCGTCCACGCCGTTGCTGTGGCACTCCGCGACCACCTCGGCCATCGGCCTCTCCCGCCGGGCGACCAGCACGATCCGCGCGCCGGCGCGGCCGAGCGCGACGGCCATCGCGCGGCCGATCCCGGAACTGCCGCCGGTCACGACCGCGGTCCGGCCGGTCAGCGCGAAAAGATCGTGCAGGTACGACGACATGAGCGGCCCCTACTGCGGGAACAGGGTTTCGCGGACGGTGGTCCAGACGTCGTCGTTGGGCGCGATGAGCAGGCCGCGATCGGAGTCGGCCGGCCGGTAGGGGTCGCCGTCGATGTGCCGTACCGTACCGCCGGCCTCGGTCACGAACAGCGCGCCGGGCACGTGGTCCCACGGCAGGATCCGCCAGAACATGGCGAACTGTTGCTCGTCGGTGGCCACGGACGGGTACTCGTAGCCCGCGCAGTGGTGACCGTTGGTCACGCTCGCGAACTCTCCCGCGTGCGCGTTCACCTGCGCGCGCAGGTCGCGGGGGAAGTAGTGCCGGGCCAGCGTGCCGCGCAACGCGGCCGGCCCGGGGTCGTCGGTCCGGGTCTTGACCCGTACGCCCTCGATGTACGCCCCGCTGCCGGCCTCGGCGATCGCCATCCGGTCGGGCACCACGTCGAGGATCCAGGACGCGGCCGGCTCGCCGCCGCGGAGCAACGCCACCATCACGGCGAACGGCGTCTTGCCGGCCGCGAAGTTGTTGGTGCCGTCGACCGGGTCGACGATCCACACCGCGCCGCGGTCGCCGAGGCGGCCCAGCACGTCGGGGTCGGCCGCGACGGCCTCCTCCCCGACCACTTCGGACCCGGGCAGCAGCCGGCTGAGGCCGGCGGTCAGCGCGCGTTCGGCCTCGTGGTCGGCGATCGTGACCACGTCACCGGGCGCCTTCACCTTCACCTCGCCGTCGCTCAGGCGCCGGAAGCGCGGCAGCACGATGGTGGCCGCAACCTCCCGGATGAGCTCCGCTACCTCGTCAAGCACGGGGCGGCAGCTTCACGACGCTCACGAAGAAGTCGTCGATCTGGCGGATCACCGTGATGAAACGCTCGAAGTCGACCGGCTTGGTCACGTACGCATTGGCGTGCAGTTGGTAGCTGCGCAGGATGTCCTCGTCGGCGGCCGAGGTGGTCAGCACGACCACCGGGATGCGGCCCAGGTCGTCGTCGTTCTTGATCTCCTGGAGCACCTCGCGGCCATCGCGGCGGGGCAGGTTGAGGTCGAGGAGGATGAGGTCGGGGCGCACGGCGTCGACGTACGCGCCCTCGCGCCGCAGGTACGACAACGCCTCGGCGCCGTCCGACACGACGGTGAGCCGGTTGCGGACCTTGTGCTCCTCGAACGCCTCCTGCGTCATGAGCACGTCGCCCGGGTCGTCCTCGACGAGCAGCACTTCGATGGGCGTCTCCTCGTACGGTGCAGCTCCCGTCATGCGGTTGCCTCCTCAGGCATGCCCTCGCGGCCCTCGCTGCGCTCGGTGCACTCGGTCA
>DASYTU010000294.1:0-19688 GCA_036001925.1 Actinoplanes sp. | reverse complement strand
ACAGCTGGATGCTCAGCTCGCGCAGTGATTCCTTGATTTCGGTAGCCAGGCGGCGCCGAAGCCGCCCACTGCTCGAACTCTTCGATGCTACGCGAGCCATATAGTTCGTACCTCGAAGTCAGATAAAACGACTGCCATATGGTATCGCATGCCGAAGGCATGATACCGGCATCGATGCAGGGCGGACACGTCCCGTACGTCCTGATCCTCGGTCAGCTCCTCGGCGGCGGCTCGTCGGGCTCCGGCCGTACGACGCAGAAAGCCGGTGATCAGTTCGAGTTCCGAGTCGGTGTATCCCGCTCAGATCTGGCCCATCGAGGTGTTCATCCGGGACAGGAGGCCGTACATCTCGGTGATGTGAGCGCGCAGGGCGCGGACGACGACCGCACGACTGGCGGTTGAACAGCGACAGCTGACTGCGCAGATCTCGCAGTGATTCCTGCACCGCCGCGGTCAGCCGCCGTCGACGCCGTTGTGCCTCCATGTCTCGAGATGTTACGTCAGTCATATTGTATGGTTTCCACTGCCAGATAGCGTGAGACTCAGATAGTACGAGACCCGGAGGGTCCCCGACACTCTTCAGGAACCGACCACAGTGCAGGAGACACAAAGATGAAACTCACGATCTTCGCAGCATCCGGCGGCATCGGTCGCCAGCTCCTCGAACAGGCCGTCGCCGCGGGGCACGACGTCACCGCGGTGGTACGCAACCCCAGGAGCCTGGCCGGACAGGCGAGCCACGTACGCATCGTCACCGCCGACCTGGCGGCGCCGGACCCGGCCGTGCTCGCGTCGGCGGTCGCCGGCGCCGACGCGGTCCTGTCCGGGCTCGGACCGCGCAACGCCAGGTCCGACGCGGGCATCACCTCCCGGGGTACGCGGGCCATCGTGGCCGCGATGGAGGCGACCGGCGTGCGGCGGATCGTCGTGGTGAGCGCCGCGCCGATCGGGACGGTCCCGTCACCCAGCCGCCCGAATCCGCCGAAACACGACCCGGGCGATGGGTTCTTCATGCGGTACATGGGCGCCCCACTCGCACGAACCATGTTCGGCGCGCACTATGCCGACCTCGCGTTGACGGAGGACATCCTGCGCGACAGCGGCCTGGACTGGACCATCTCCCGGCCGCCCAGGCTGACCGACAAGCCGCTGACCGGCGTCTACCGGACGGCCTACGGGCAGAACCTTCGGGGCGGCTTGTCGATCTCGCGCGCCGATGTCGCGCACCACATGCTCCGGGTGCTCGACGAACCCGAAACGATCAACCAAGTCATCGGCATCGCCTACTAACCCAGAAGGCCCACCATGACCAACGGCGTCATTGTCAAGATCGTACGCTTATTGAGCCTGCTCACCGGAGGTGTCTTCGCCGGGTTTCTCGTCACGGTCCTCGTTGTCGAATCAACCCTGCGGAGTTTCGACGCCACGGGATACATCGAGGTACGGCAGGTCGAGCTCGCCCATCTGGACGACCTCGCCTCCGCCACCCTCATTCCGACGCTGATCGGGGCAGCGATCCTCGTCGCCTTCGCCGCACGCACGAGGGGGCGCGCGTTCTGGCTGACGCTGACGCCGGTCCTGCTGCTCGTGGTGGTGTTAGCCACGTCCCTTCTCGTCAACGTCCCGATCAACCACGACCAGCTCACCTGGAACGTGCAGGCACCTCCGGCAGACTGGGCCAGCGTGCGTGATCGCTGGCAGATCGCCCACGCCGTGCGGACCGTGGGGGCCCTGCTCGCGTTCGGATGTCTGAGTGTGGCGGCGATCGGCGCACCGGCCACCGCCAGACGGCACATGCGTAGTGAGGATCGTCAGGTGCCGACCTCACTGCGGGTGTAGGCACGCGGAGCCGACTGAGGAGCCGGACGGATGAGGCGGCCCGACGGAATACCGGAGACCGGCACCACCGACGTGGTCTTCGGTCAGCACGCCAAGACGCACGGCGTTTCGTCCCTGAGTTCCAGGCCATGATGGACGGCCTGACGCACCGCAGGCGGCCGGCGACGCTGGCCGAGCTCGCGAACACGGCGGCCTTCATCGCCTCCGACGAGGCCAGCGCGATCACCGGGACCGTCATCAACCTCACCGGCGGCGCAATCACCGACTGAGGGTGACGATGCGTGGGCTTCGGGCAGTGGACCCCGCTGCGCAGGCAGGGGGGGTCCACCGTTGCGTGCCCGGTTCAAATCTGTTTCGGGACCTGCCGCTGGCGTAGCTGCCGCAGTATGCCTGGATGAGGGTGCAGAGTACGCCCGACGGGAGACGTCATGACCGAACAGGACCGCAAGGTCGCCATCATCACCGGAGGCTCTCGGGGCATCGGCGCCGGCCTCGTCGCCGCCTACCGGCGGCAGGGATGGGCGGTCGTCGCCACCTCCCGGATGATCAAGCCCGCCGCGGACCCGGCCGTGCTCACCGTCGCTGGGGATCTATCCGAACCCGCCACCTGCGACAGGATCATCAGCGGGGCGCTCGAGAGCTTCGGGCGCATCGACACCCTCATCAACAATGCCGGCGTCTTTCTCGCCAAGCCGTTCACCGACTACACCGCTGATGACTACGCGACAGTCGTCAGTGTGAACCTCACCGGATTCTTCTGGCTGACCCAGCGCGTCATCGCCGAGATGCTGAAGCGAGGCAGCGGCCACGTTGTCAACGTCACCACCACCCTCGCCGACTACGCCAACTCCAGCACGCCCTGCGTGCTGACCGCACTCACCAAGGGCGGCCTCGCTGCGGCCACCAGGTCACTGGCGATCGAGTACGCCTCTCGCGGCATCCGGGTCAACGCTGTCTCGCCAGGCATCATCCAGACGCCGGAGAACGCGCCGGAGACCTACGACGCGCTCGCCGGGCTCCATCCCCTCGGGCGTGTGGGCCAGGTCAGCGACATCGTCGACGGCATCCTCTTCCTGGAGTCATCGCCGTTCGTCACCGGTGAGATCCTGCACATCGACGGCGGCCAGATCGCCGGGCACTGACCAGCCGCCGGGCGCGCGGGTATTCCACGGCCGGGCTCGCCAGTTGCCCGGCATTGTGGCCTCAGGGTACGGCGAGTATCAGCTTGCCGATGTTCTCGCCGGCGAACAGCTTGGGCAGGGCATCCGGGAAGGCGCGGACGCCGCCCTCCAGGATGTCTTCGCGTGAGATCAGCCGGCCCTCGCGCAGCCATCCGGCGATTTCGGCCCTGGCCTGGGCGTAGCGGTCGGCATGGTCGGGAGTGATGAATCCGGTCATCGACGCGCGGGCGCCGATCAGCGCCAGGTAATTGGACGGGCCGCGGGCGCGCTGCGTGGCGTACTGCGAGAACCCGCCGCTGAGGACGATCCGCGCTCCACGCGCGAGCCGGGTGAGCGCAGCGTCGAGAATCTCACCGCCGATGTTGTCGAAGAACACGTCGACGCCGCCGGGCGCGAACTCCGCCAACACGCGCCCGACCTCCTGGGACTTGTAGTCGATGGCCGCGTCGAAGCCGAGGTCGCCGGTGATCCAGCGGCACTTCTCCGGGCCGCCCGCTATGCCGATCACATGGTCGCCAACCGAGAACCCCGGATGCTCCGAGGAAGTCACCCGCCCGACCCCCGCCCGTTTCCATCACCGCGCCGATCGCGACCGGCTCGCGATAGGCGGCATCGATCCAGCGGCCCATCGCCGGATCGATCGACAGATACGAGACCGCGACCACGAATTCCCCCGGACCGGGCGCCGGGACGGGCTCGGCCGTCAATTCCCAGTCGGACCGCACTGGCACGCCCGGTAGGACGGGCGGCGAGCCGTATCTGATGGTTGACCGGGTTCACGCGCGAGCCTCCGCAGGTAGGGCGAGGATTCACCTCAGCGGCGCTCGACGGGTGCTTCTATGTCGTCGTAGACGCGGGCCGCAGCCAGCAGCCCGTCCGGGCCGCGCTCGTAGACGCCGAGTCCCGCCTGGGGCGGCAGGTCATGGCTGCCCCAGCGGACGCAGTTGTATTCCAGGGCGCAACGCACGCCGTCGTCGGTCACGGCGCAATGCTGCAGGCTGATGCCGCCGCCCGCGCTGAAGCACCTGGTGAAGAACGAGCGCAGCTCTCGGGTGCCGCGGTAGGTGTAGGGCGGCCCGATGGGCTCACGGAAGTACCCATCCGACGCGAAGGTGTTCACTACCGCTTCGGCGTCACCGGCCTGCAACGCGGCCTGGTAGCGGCCGATGACATCACCGGGGTGGGCGGCCCCGGGCTGGAGTATCGGAGCTCGGAGATGGCGCCGCCCGTCGACCGGCCACTGGCTGCAGTAGGTGCGGAACACCACCGACCGGTCGTCAGGGGATTCGGCGACGACCGCCACCGGCCAGGCCAGTTCCCGCCCGCCGTCGTCGGCCAGGTGGGCCAGCAGTTCGACCACGGCCCTCCCGTCGACACAGGTGGCGGCCATTGTCTCGATCCGTGCGTGGCGCTCGGCCAGCCAAGCTTGATTCTGGCTGACGAACCGCCGTAACTGCCGGTGGCCGCGGATCTCGCCGGCGCGGGGGTCGTAGACCACCACCTCGCCGGGCCACAGCGTCTCCAGAGCGTCGGTGTCACCTTTGTGCAGCGCGGTGAAGTACTGCCCGACCGGATCAGCCTGACCCGAGGCGCGAGTCTGCGTGCGCGCCAGCTCCACGGCACTGACGAAGTCCGGAAACCACGGCATCTCAACCCCCACTGACTCCCGTCTCTTGCCCGCCGGCAACATCCTCATCCCCAGCGCCGCCCGAATGAAAGACCCTCGGGGTAGCATCGTCCGGCGTCTCGCCTCCCGTTCGTCCGCCGCTACCGGTTGCCCTGGCTCATCAACCCGGACCGGTACGCGAGGACGACCGCCTGTGCCCGGTCCCGGGCACCGATCTTCGCCAGGATCCGCTTCACGTGCGTCTTCGCGGTGGACTCGGCGATGAAGAGCAGGCCGGCGATCTCCTCGTTAGACAGTCCTTGCGCGATCAGCCGCAGCACCTGTACTTCCCGCTGGGTCAGCGCCGCCACCCGTCGCTCGTCTTCGGAGGCGACGATGTCGGATCCGCTGGACTGCAGGACGAAGTGTTCGACGAGGTCGCGGGTGACCGCCGGGTCCAGCAGGGCTTCTCCGGCGGCCACGGTGTGCACCGCGTCGACCAGCCGCTCGGGCGAGGCGCGCTTGAGCAGGAAACCGCTGGCACCGGCGCGCAGGGCTCCCCACACGTACTCGTCATGGCGAAACGTGGTCAGGACGAGCACTTTCGTCGGGAGTCCGGCCCCGACCACCCGCCGGGTCGCCTCGATGCCGTCGATGCCGGGCATCCGGACGTCCATGAGCACCACGTCTGGGGTCAGCGCGCGGCACAACTCGACCGCCTGGATGCCGTCGGGGGCCTCACCGACCACGTCGACGCCGGCGGCGTTGTCGAGGACGACGGCGAGGCCGGCCCGCATGAGCGCGTCGTCGTCGGCGAGCAGCACCCGGACGTTCATGGCTGTGCCTCCTTGGCCATGCCCTCCTGGCCCTCGCCTGCCAGGCCCGGGTGCGGTGCGGCTGGGTGCCGCTCGGTGCAGTCGGTCATGGCTGTGCCGCCTTGGCCATGCCCTCCTGGCCCTCGCCTGCGAGGCCCGGGTTCGGTGCGGCTGGGTGCCGCTCGGTGCAGTCGGTCATGGCTGTGCCTCCTTGGCCATGCCCTCCTGGCCCTCGCCTGCCAGGCCCGGGTACGGTGCGGCTGGGTGCCGCTCGGTGCAGTCGGTCATGGCTGTGCCGCCTTGGCCATGCCCTCCTGGCCCTCGCCTGCCAGGCCCGGGTGCGGTGCGGCTGGGTGCCGCTCGGTGCAGTCGGTCATGGCAGGGGGAGCACCGCCCGGACGCGGAACCCGCCCCCGTCACCCCGCCCGTGTTCGATGGTTCCGCCGAACACGGCGGCCCGTTCTCCGATGCCGAGCAGGCCGCGGCCCGGCTGGTAGCCCGGCGGTGGGCCGTCGCCGTCGTCGGTGACCTCGACATCCACGCGCTGACCGTCGCAGCGCACGACGACGGCGGCCGAGGCCGCCCGGCCGTGCCGGAACGCGTTCGTCAGCGCCTCCTGCACGATCCGGTACGCCGACAGGTCGATGCTGCCGGGCAGTTGCGGCTGCGGCGGGTCGACCGACACTGTCACGGCCATCCCGGCCTCAGCAGTCCGCTCCACCAGGCGGGGCAGCTCGGAGAGGCCTGGTTGCAGATCAGTGCCGTCGTCGCGGCGCAGCACGCCCAGCACGCGATCCAGCTCGTCGAGCGCCTCCCGGCCGGTCCGCTCCACGCCGGCCAGGATCTCGCGGGCCTTGTCCGGGTCGCGGTCGAGCACCACCCGGGCCGCGCCAGTACGCACCAGCATGACGCTCATGGTGTGCCCGATCAGGTCGTGCAGCTCCCGGGCGACCCGGTGGCGTTCGTCGAGGACCGCGTCCCGGCGCAGCAGCCGCCGGTCGTCGTCCTGCCGCTCCCGCCGGCGGGCGCCGGCATAGCCGACGGCCCAGATGCACAGCCAGCCGAACACCACAGCGGCGGGCACGGCGGGTGGCACCGCGGTGTCCTCGCCGGCGAAGTATGCCGCGACGCCGGGCAGCATGATCACCGGCCCCCACAGCGCCCGCCGGGGGGTGGCGTAGTAACCGACGGAGAACAGGCCCAGCAGGTTCGCCGACGGTGACCACCCACCGGGGCTCAGCCACAGCGCCTCGACGGCGACCGCCGCCGTCCCCACCGCGTACGAGGTCACCGGCAGCCGCCGGCGGAAGGCGAGGCTGCCGCCGATCACCGCGGCCAGCGCCACCGCCGCCGGCAGCCGCGCCCCTAGCGACGGCGTGGTCGTGAGCCGCTCGCTGACCATCGCCGCTACCGCGACGCTCGCCAAGGCGGCGTCGACGGCCCGCGCGGGAAGGTGACTGATCCGCGAGACGATCGCGGCGAGCCGGTTCATGGAGCTACTTCACCACGCCGGCGTACTGTCGCCCAGAGTCCGGCAGCGGGCGGTCCGCGCCGGGCAGCAGCCGCCCCGCCACGACGGCGGACGTGGCCAGCACGGCCACGACCCCAGCCACGGTGAGCAGCGCCAGCGGCCAGGTGGGCGAGACCCAGGACCGCCCCGCGTACGCGGTGGCGGTCACCGCCGCGAACACCGACGTGTAGCCGGCGGCCGCGAGGATCATCAACCCGACCTGGGTACGCGTGGACGGCGGCCGGATGCCCAGACCGATGGCCAGCACGCCGAGCACCTGCAACCCGTGCATGCCCAGGGCATGGGCAAGCTTGGCGCTGCCGGCCGCGCCGAACACGATCGTGGCGGGCGCCTGGCCGGTGGCAGCCGCCGCAGCCTCACCCACGGCCGCCATGCCGTAGCCGATGTATCCGCTCACCATCATCGCCGCGAGGCCCACCACGGCAGCGATCCGGGCAGCCGGCGTACCCCGGAACTGCACCAGCGACCAGACCAGCAGAACGGCCAGGGCGAGCGCCACGAGGATGATCGCCCTGCTCATGAGGGCCCAGACCGCCGCGTCGAAGCTCGTCCGGTAGTTGAAGTGCGACGCTTCGCCCCGCCACCGCTGCATCGTGATCGCGATGAGCTCCACGACCGACCCGCCGCCAAGGAGCCCGGCCGGGAGCCACCCCCACCGCCGTACTGGCAGCTGGCGCATCACCCAAACCGCCGACCAGGCCAGCAGGCCGAGCGACATCCCGAACACCACCGGCTTGCGCCACGACACCGCGCCCCACCACGGAGCCCAGTCCACCGCCGCGACCACCGCGTGCACCGCGCCGGACGCCAGCAGCAGCGTCCCGCACCACCAGAGAAAACGTTGCTGCGCGGTGATCGGACGCACCGCCAGCCAGACCTGCCGAAGGATTCCACTCATGGCCAGGGACGCTATGGCCGCACGGCGCCGCGGACGTCGCCCCGGAGAGGTCGGTGGCCGTACCCCGCCTGGGGTAGACCGTCCTTCCGGCGACGGACGGCGGCCGCCCGGTCGGCCCGGTGGCCACCCAATACCCCGTGCGGGGTAGCCGCAATGACCTCCTCAAGACGACGCCGTGGGCGCCGGGCCGCGGCTAGCGTCCGTCTGAGCGTGGGACCTGGTGACGGACGTTCCGTCCAATGGTCCGGCCAACGGGTCAAAGGAGTAGTCATGCAGTCACCTACCAGCACGAGCCCGGCCGGCTTGGTCACGCATGCAGACCGCATCCGGCAGCTCCGCGCGGAGGCGCTTTTCGCGTCGACCCTGCAGCCTTCCGAGTCTCTTTCCTCCGGCGAGGTCCGGCGCGCGGTCGCCACGACTCTGCGCCGGCTGGGCATCCGTGGCTGCGCCGGAGAGCTTGCCGGCGAGTACGGCGACCACCCGGATGCCGCTGCGGCACGGATGACCTGGGCGCTGGCGATGATCCGCACCGTGTACCCGACGCGGTCGATGATGCCGACTCCCCGGCCACGAGCCCTGGCGCTGGCTAGCTGACCGTCGGGGTCCCGGCCGCGATCTTCCTCCACCTGGCAGCTCTTCAGTCCGCGATGGGACGTGACCATGAGTACTGCGCCACGCGATCGCCTCAACGGCTGGGGCCTGATGACTCCGCTTGTCGTGGGCGTCTCGCACCGTACCGCCTCTGCCGACCTGCTGGATCGCGTCGCGGTACCGCCTTCGGACACACCGGTGCTGGTGCGCGCCCTGCTCGAGCAGCCGCACATCGGCGAGGCGGTAGTCCAGTCCACCTGCAATCGGGTGGAGATCTACGCGGGCGTGTCCAGCGTCCACCCAGCGGTGGCCGAGATCACCGGCGTGCTGGCCGACCACACCGGCGTCGACGCCGACACCCTCGCCAACCACCTGCACGTCCGTCGCGATGACGACGCCGTCCGCCATGTGTACCGGGTCGCCGCCGGTCTCGACTCGATGGTCATCGGCGAGGCCCAGATCCTCGGGCAGCTGCGCGACGCGTACGCGCTCGCCGCCGAGCACGACGCCGTTGGCCGCACCGGGCACGAGCTGATGCAGCATGCGCTGCGGGTCGGCAGACGGGTACGCGCCGAGACCGGCATCAACACGGCCGGCCACGACATGGTCACCGCCGCGCTTCACCTCGGCCTGGCTCGGGCCGGTGTGTCGATCGAGGGAGCCAGCGCCCTGGTGGTCGGCGCGGGCGCGATGGGCGGTCTGGCGCTGGCCACGCTGCGACGGGCGGGTGCGACGGAGCTGATCGTCGCCAACCGGAGCGCCGCGCGTGCCCGCCGGCTCGCCGCCAACCACGAGGCGACCGCGATCTCGATGAGCTCCGGTCACCAGGTGCTCAGGCACGTCGACATCGTCGTCTCCGCCACCTCGTCGACCACCCCGGTCTTCACGGCGGCCGACCTGCCGGCCGACCGCACCAAGCCGTTGCTCATCCTCGACCTGGCCGTACCGCGCGACGTCGACGCGGCCGCCGCCGACGCGCCTGGCGTGACCCTTGTCGACATCGCGTCGATGCGCGACGCCCTGGTCGGCAGGACCGGTACCGGCGTGGCCGCCGCCGAGGCGATGGTCGACGATGAGGTGGCCGCGTTTCTAGGCAGGCTTCGCGGCCTCGCCATCGCCCCGACCGTGGCCGCCCTGCGCACCCGCGGCGACGAATTGGTGGCCGCCGAGCTGGCCGCCCTGCGCCGGCGCCGCCCCGACCTGTCCTGCGAGCAGAGCGCCGACGTGGCCCGTACCGTCCATCGGATCGCACAGCGGCTGCTGCACCAGCCGACCGTCCGGATGCGCCAGCTCGCCGCCGGCCCCGGTGGCGACCGCTACGCGGCGCTCGTCCGGGAACTATTCGACGTCGACGCCACCGCCTGGCAACCCGACTGATCAGATCGCACGGCCGCGGTTGCCGGCGAGGCTGGCGTAGATCGCCTGGCGCGCACGGGGTGCGGAACGTCCGTCCGAACGGTCGTTGCCCCGGCAAATGGCCGGTCGTAGCGTCTGCCGAAGAGGGAGAGGAGACGGTCATGACCAGAACCGGCTCGGGCCGGCTGCCGACACGGCCTTCAGCCGGCGCGACTACGAAGGGATGACCGTGATCGGACGTGTGCACATGCCCTCGCTCGGCGGCGCGGCCGCGTGGCTCAACTCCGCGCCACTCGACCCCGCCGGGCTGCGCGGCAACGTCGTTCTGGTGGACTTCTGGACACTGACATGCATCAACTGGCTGCGCACGGAGCCGTACGTCCGTGCCTGGTCGCAGGCCTACCGAGACGACGGGCTGGTCGTGATCGGAGTCCACACGCCCGAGTTCTCGTTCGAGCACGAGATCGACCGCGTGCGGCAGGCGACCGCGGAGCGGGGGATCGACTACCCGGTCGCAGTCGACAATGACTACGCGATCTGGAGCGCCTTCGACAACCACTACTGGCCGGCGCTGTACTTCGTGGACAGGGACGGCATCATCCGCGACCAGCACTTCGGCGAGGGACGCTACGAGCAATCTGAGCGCGTGATCCAGCAGCTGCTCGGCGTCGAGCGCGAGCCGGTCTCCGCGGTGGGGGTCGGCGTCGAGGTGGAGGCAGACTGGGATCACCTGCGCACGCCCGAGACGTATCTCGGCTACGAGCGCAGCGCGAACTTCGCATCACCGGACGGCGCCGCGCTCGACGAACGCCGCGCCTACGCGCTGCCCGAGCGCCTGCGCCTCAACCACTGGGCCCTCGCCGGCGAGTGGACGATCGGGCGCGAGAACGTCGTGCTCGACCGGGCGGGCGGCGGCATCGCCTACCGGTTCCACGCGCGCGACGCGCATCTGGTGCTGTCTGCCGGAGCGCGTGAGCCGATTCCCTTCCGCGTGCTTCTCGACGGCGAGGCTCCGGGCCGCTCACACGGTGTGGATGTCGACGAGGACGGGACCGGCTTGCTCCGGGACGGCCGCCTGTACCAGCTCGTACGCCAGCCCGACGCGGTCCGCGAGCGGACGCTGGAGATCGCCTTCCGCGAGCCCGGCGCCGAGGCGTACGTGTTCACGTTCGGGTAGCGAGCTCGCAGGGCCCTCGTCACATCAGGCACGCACCTCTCCGACGAGGGCGAACGCCTCAAACTCCGGCAACAACTCCGGGCGGACCAGCGCCACGACCTGCACCGCTGTGCTGGCCGGCAGCTGGTCGGTGCCGGCAACACCCTCCGGGGCGGCAATATGGGTGAGCCTTGTCTGCGTCGTCATGGCGATATCCTTGCAGACCGGCATATCCAGTCGGAACGGGCAAACGACCGCTGACCTGCGCCGATACGGCACAGCCGATATCACGCGCAGCGCCTCGCTATGCCGGTGGCCGTACGACCAAGCTGGGCGTCCACGACCGTGCCGGAGCTGACCCGACCCGTCGTGATCATGGTGCCCGCGTCATGACCGGCTGGTATCCACCGCTGGAACGGTGTCGCCGGGTGGGGTCAACGCTGCGAGCAACGTCGCGGCGATGACTCGGGCCGCGTCATCGGCTCTCAGCCGCCCGGCAGCACAATCGTCGGCCGCGGCGTGCATCAGGCTGAACGTGGTGGTGACCAACCACTGCCGGGGCACGTCGCGGCGGAACTGGCCGGTGCGTTGCCCGCGCTCGATGAGCGTACGGACACGTCGCAGGATCCGGTCGTGCACGGCGCGGATGCGCTCGGGCGGCAGCTCGCGCTGAGCGGCGTGCAGCACCGAGCGGAACTGGTGCACGATCCGCCACGACGCGCCGACCAGCCGGGTCAAGGCTTCGCGCGGGTCTCCGGTGGTGTCGACGGCGTCGAGGGTGGCGTCCGCGTCGGCCAGGGTACGGGTCAGCACGGCGTCGATGAGCTCGGCGCGGCCGTTGAAGTGCCCGTACAAGGTGACCCGGCCGACGCCGGCCGCGCGGGCGATGTCGCCGACGCTCGCGTCAGGGTCATGGGCCAGGCAGGAGGTCGCGGCGTCGATGATCGAGGCGATGTTGCGCCGGGCGTCCGCCCGCCGCTGCGTCCCCGGCGGGACCGTCTGCGCCGCGGGCCTCGCTCGGCCGGCCTGCGATGCGGCCACGGCGGCACCTCCCGTCTCATCGGTCTCTTCCGAACAACTCGAACATTCCCGTTCAGAATACCGCTGGTAGCCGCGGTCCTGCGGCCGGGCCACGACACCGTTGTGGCCTACCTCACCAATCGTAACCCGAACAGGGGCGTACACCTTAATGCTAGCTTCTAACTAGAACGCTGGTGTTCGAGTTAGGCCGGAGATGTCGCCGCGTGGCGACCCCGACCCGGATGAAGGAGTAGGTCATGACCACGACACCGACGCAGGCGACCACCGACCGGGGGCGCCTGCCCGCGCCGCCCGTACGACGGTGGTGGCTGCTGGCCCTGTTGAGCCTGGCCCAATTCATGCTCGTCCTCGACGTAACCGTGGTGAACGTGGCAATGCCGGACATCGGCGCCGACCTGGCGCTGTCCCGGGCGGTCCTGCCCTGGGTTCTCACCGCTTACACCCTGACCTTCGGCGGCCTCATGCTGCTCGGCGGCCGCGCCGCCGACCTCTTCGGCGCCCGCCGGATGCTGCTCATCGGCCTGACGGTCTTCGTCGTCGGGTCGCTGGCCGCCGGCCTCGCGCCCGGCGCCGCGACCCTGCTGACCGGCCGGGCCGCGCAGGGCCTCGGCGCGGCACTGATGTCACCCGCCGCGCTGGCAGTGCTGACCACCACGTTCACCGGCCGAGACCGGTCCCGGGCGCTGGGCGTGTGGGCCGCCATCGCCGGCGGCGGTGCGGCCCTCGGAGTGATCCTCGGCGGCCTGCTCACCTCCGGCCCGGGCTGGCGGTGGATCTTCTTCATCAACGTCCCGACCGGCCTGCTCCTGCTGCTGATCCTGCCCACGCTGATCCCCACCACCCACCGGGACCGCGCCACCCGTACGCCCATCGACGTGACCGGCGCCGCCACGGTCACGCTCGCCACCGGCGCGGTCCTCTACGGGCTGATCAACGCCGGCACCCACGGCTGGGCCGCCGCCTCCACGCTGGTGCCCCTGGCGCTGGCGGTGCCGCTGTACGCGGTGTTCGTGGCCGTCGAGCGGCGAAACCCCGCACCGCTGATGCCGCCGCGGGTGCTGGCCCGCCGGCCCGTGATCGCCGGATCGCTGCTCATGCTGGTCGGCACCGGCCTGCTGGTCGGCGCGTTCTTCCTCGGATCGTTCTACCTGCAGCGCCAGCACGGCTATACCGCCGCGGGCACCGGCCTGGCCTTCCTGCCGATCGCGCTGGGCACGATCCTCGGTGCCCACGGTGGCGGCCACCTCGTGACGAAGATCGACACTCGGGTGCTCGCCGCCGGTTCACTGGCCGTCGCTGCGCTGGGATCGGCGCTGGCGGCCGGCGCCGGTGGACCGGTCGGCCTGGTCCTGGGTCTCAGCGTCGCGGCCATCGGCATCGGCGCCACGTTCGTCACCGCGTTCACCACGGCGCTGACCGCCGTCGACCCGCACGAGGCGGGACTGCGGTCCGGCATCGTGAACACCTTCCACGAACTCGGAGGTGGCTTGGGCGTCGCCATCCTGTCCAGCGTCACCGCCGCCGGCCTGACCGGCGCCGCCAGCACCACCGGCTTCAGCAACGCCTTCACCGTCAGCGCCGTCGCGGCGGCGGCCGCCGCCGTACTGGCCGCCTTCGTCGTACCCAGCGGGACCGCGACCGCCGGCACCACGCCACGAGCCCACTGACGCAGCCAGCCCGCATCCCTCGCAGCGGCGGCCGCCCCGGCGGCGACCGCGGCCACGGGGGTATGTGATCAGGCCGCGCGAGGTCAGGTCGCTAACGTGGCGGCCCGCTACCGCCAGCCCATGTCGGGGTACGGGGACAGGATAGGTTGCGTGACGTGGCGGCGCTGCTGATCGTGCTGCTCGGGCTGGCGTTGGTCGACAGCCTGAACCCGTCCGATTGCCGCCCTGAAACAGGTCGCCGCAGGCGGCGCCGTCATCGACCCCGACGTGATCCGCAAACTCCTCATGAGCCGACGCGTCCAAGCACCGCTCCAACGCCTTCCCCCCGTGAACGCGAGGTCCTCGCCCTCGTCGCCGAAGGCCGCTCCAACACCGCCATCGCCCGCCGCCTTGTCGTGTCCGACGCTGCGGTCGCCAAACACATCAACAGCATCCTCACCAAACTCGACCTCCCGCCGGCTGCCGACGACCACCGGCGGGTCCTGGCCGTACTCGCCTACCTACAAGGCTGAACGTCGATCGTCGTGGTCCCGGATGTACCAACCACGGTGCCGGTGACAGCTCGGAATGCGTGCTCGCGGCAGGAGTTCGGCTCAACTGTCTTGTTCTAGCTGTTCGCGTCGTGCGTCGAGTGCGCGGCGGCCCTGCTCCGCCATCTCTCGGCGTTGTTCGGGGCTGAGTTCGTCGTATCGGCGAGCGAACTCCTCCACGCGCGGGTTGATGCCGGCGGTGAAGGCAGGGGTGATGTAGACGTCGCGGAGGTCGGCCCGGCCGTGTAGGACGTCGTCGACCGCGCGGCGGAAGTCTTGGTTGTCGCTGCGGTCGCGGAGCAATTCGAGGGACTGGCGGAGGTGGCGGGCGAGGGCGGGGTCGCCGTGGGCTACGGCCATGGTGGGTTGGTCCGCTGAGTCGGCCACGTCAGGCTCCGGGGTAGTGATAAGCGCTGCCGGGCAGTGGGGTGTGTTCCATGCCCTGGATGGCACCGAGGTAGCCGGCGCAGAGTCCGGTGAACCCTTGCACGGCGGCCCATGCCGCGTCGTGGTAGTCGAGGACCATGAACCAGACCTTGGCGGCTTCGGCGATGGAGGCCAGGGTGGCAATACCGCCGGCGATGCCACCGAAGACGGTCCAGCTGCTCGCGGCGGTGGCGGCGGCTGAGATGCCGATCGCAATGGCCCAGTCGAGCAGGTCTTGGCAAAGGCTTTGCAAGGCCTGGGCCATTTCTTCCATGCCGGCGGCCAGGCTGTGGAACTGGCCGGCCATGCCGTTGAGAGCGTCGATCTGGTCGCGCAGCGCGCTGGCCAGATCGGTGAAGTAGGCCTGGGCCTGTTGGGCGGCGTATCCGTCCCAGCGGTCCGGGATGACGAGTCGTCTGGCTTGGTCGATGGCGTCGGCGTAGCGGTTGTTGAACTCGGCGAGCTGTTTGAGGGCTTGGCCGGCTTCGGCGGCGGCGTTCCAGTCGCCCGCGAACTGCTCGGCGATCCAGTCCCAGGGGTTGACGTGGCAGATCTTTTCCAGCGCCCAGCCGGTCCAGTAGGCGGGGCTGATGTACTGCTTGCCGCCCAGGATGTTGTTGACGAGGTCGGGGATGGGCGGCCCGATGGTCGGCATGGTGAGCGCGGCGGCGGGTGCATCAGTCATGGCCTGAACGCGTCCTAACGGGGCTGAGGTTCAGTAGGTGGCGTCGAGGCGGGCCGCGGCGGCCTGATCGGTGTGTTGGTACTGCTGTGCGGCCCTCGCTAGTTCCTGCTCGGACCGGTCGACCAGTTTGGCCAGCGCTTGGTAGTTGGTGACGAGAGCTTCGCGGACCGTGGTGGCGGTCTCGACGACGGTGAAGAACATCCGGCCCGTGTCGTAGCCGATGCCGAGGTGCTCGCGGGTGTAGCCGGCGGCGGCGTCGGCGTCATCGGTCAGACCGCCGATGGTCGTCGCGAAGGAGCTAACGGCGTGCGGCTCGACAGTGAAGCTCATCGATCATCCTTGTGGTGATGGTGGGTACGCTGCCGGTAACGGCCGCTTATAGTAGCGGCGAGCGTGACGACGGGAGGAACTGTGCCGGCAGAGACGGCTGTCGACATCTCGACTCAGTGGCTGGCGACGGAGCCCACCTTGCCGGGCCGGTGCGTGCGGCACGGTCTGCCGGCGGTGCGTAGGGTGACGTTCGCGATCAAGTCGAACCCGAAGATCGGGTCGCGTAAGAGGGTGCTGGTGCCCGGCTATACGTCGGTCGACCGGGCCGCCGAGTACCTGCAGCAGGTGAAGATCGCGAAGGCGGTGGGCTGGCCGCTATGTGCCCGGTGTGTCAGGCAGCGCGACATCGGGCTTGGGGCGGCCGGCGTGCTGCTGCTCGGTGGGCTGGCCGCGTTGGCGGGTGCCTTCGTTTTCGGTGCCGTCGGCGAACCTGCGGTGCCGGTGTTGATGCTGCTGTTTTTCGGCGGCTTCGCCGCGATGCTGCTGTCCGTGCTGCCGTTCCAGCGCGTAAGCCTGGGACGTCTGTCCCAGGCCCACGTCACCGCCGACGGCTCTGCGGTGCATGTCAGCAACCCGAGCCCCGAGTTCGCTGCGGAGCTGCCGCAAGTAGCGCGGGTCGTACCAGACGCGCAGTAACGGCCAATAGCAGCCGACGCCAATCACGTATCAGATCCGTGACAGGACGGCCGGTCATAGGTGGGACGTAGCGGGGGAACTGCGGAATTTCTGTCATCTCGCCGAGGATCGACGCCGAGTCGCTGCTGGATCCCTTCAGCATCGACGCTGCGGTGCCGCTTGGCGACGCCTCCCTGAACGCGGCTCATCGAGTCGATCTCGGCACCGGCCACGCCGGTCTGCTGGACTTCACGTACTACCCCAAGGACGGCGTATTCGTCGCAGACACCCGATCGCCGCGCGGTGGCGGACACCGAGGAGCCATGCCGGCTGGCTGGCTGGTGTTGCAGCCAGCTACCTGGGTACGTCTTGAACAACGGAATAGCGGCCTGCGCCGGGCCGGCCCACCCGGCGCGATCGCTGAGTTTCTGGCGGTAGGTGAGGAGTGAGCACCATCGAAGACGAGGGCTACGTCAACTGGCTGCAAGAGAAGTCCATGCTCGCCAACGCCTCCGAGATCGCCGGCCAGTTCTCGGGCATCGGAGGCGTGTGGCAAAGCCCGTTCGCCAATCCCAATCCCGCAGCCGCGACGCGCAAGTCCTCAGTCTGGTTCACCGCATATCCCATATCAATGATCACCAAGCCCGACCATTCCTTCCTGGCTACCTTGGGCGACGAGACCCTGTGGCGCGCGTTCGAGGCGATCGGCATCAATGCCGTGCACACCGGCCCGTTGAAGCGAGCCGGGGGTCTCTTCGGCCGGGAAGCGACCCCGAGCATCGACGGCCACTTCGACCGGATCAGTACCCAGATCGACGACCTATTCGGCACGGATCATGAATTCCGCCGGATGTGCGAGGTGGCGGCCGCGCACCGCGGCATCGTCATCGACGACATCGTGCCGGGGCACACCGGCAAGGGCGCCGACTTCCGGCTGGCCGAGATGAAGGTCGGCGACTATCCGGGGATCTATCACATGGTGGAAATCCCGCCCGAGGACTGGCATCTGCTGCCCGACGTGCCGCCCGGCCGGGACTCGGTCAACCTCGACGCCGAGGCGGAGAGCCGCCTGGAGCGGGCCGGCTACATCGTGGGCCGGCTCCAACGCGTGATCTTCCAGGAACCGGGCATCAAGGACACCAACTGGAGCGCGACCGCTCCGATCACCGGGATAGACGGTTTGGAGCGGCGGTGGGTCTACCTGCACTACTTCAAGGACGGCCAGCCCTCGATCAACTGGCTCGACCCGACGTTCGCCGGCATGCGGCTGGTCATCGGGGACGCGCTGCACTCGCTGGGGGATCTCGGCGCGGGAGCGCTTCGGCTGGACGCCAATGGGTTCCTCGGCGTGGAGAAGAGCACCGAGCGCGGCGCCCCTGCCTGGTCGGAAGGCCATCCGCTATCAGACGCGGTCAACCAATTGATCGCCAGCATGGTCCGCAAGGTCGGCGGCTTCACGTTCCAGGAACTGAACCTGTCTATCGACGACATCAAGAAGACATCGGTACGCGGACCCGACCTTTCCTATGACTTCGTCAACCGCCCGGCGTACGCCCACGCCCTCGCCACCGGCGACACCGAGTTCCTGCGGCTGACGCTGAATGCCGCACTGCGCCTCGGACTACAGCCGATCCGGCTCGTGCACGCGCTGCAGAATCACGACGAGATGACCTACGAGCTCGTGCATTTCGCGACCGTTCACAGGAATGACAGCTTCCCGTTCCGCGGCGCCGAGGTAACCGGCGGGGAGCTTGCCGTCACCATTCGCGGCGAGCTCATCGAACGGCTCACCGGCGAGGCGGCTCCGTACAACAGCATCTTCACCACCAACGGCATCGCGTCGACCATCGCGACGATCATCGCCGCGTCGCTCGGTTATACCGATATACAGGATCTGTCGCCGACTCAGATCGAGAAGATCAAACGTGCGCATCTGCTGCTGGCCATGTTCAACGCCATGCAGCCCGGGGTGTTCGCGCTATCGGGCTGGGATCTTTGCGGGATGCTGACGCTGCAACGGTCCCAGGTCTCCCGGCTGATCCGTGCCGGCGACACGCGCTGGATACACCGTGCGGCGTACGACCTGATGAACTACCGCCCGCAGGCGACCGAGTCGGCGTCCGGGATTCCCCGCGGCACGTGCCTGTACAGCTCCCTGCCGGACCAGCTGTCGGACCCAGACTCTTTCGTGTCGCGGCTGCGCCAGATGCTGACGATACGGACGCGCTACGGCATCGCCACCGGCGTCCAGCTGGACGTGCCACCCGTCACCGACAAGGCCATGCTCGTGATGGTCCACCGGCTGGACACCGGGCAACCACAGGTCACCGTGCTGAACTTCGCCGACCGGCCGATCGTCGGGCGGGTCACGTCGGAGCATCTGCCGCTGGGCGGCGCGGTGGTCGACATGTTCACCGACCGGGTGGTCGCCGGGGTGGACCGGGACCGGTCGTTCGCCGTCTCGCTAGCGCCGCACCAAGGGATGTCGCTGCTGCTCGTCGACCAGCAACACCCGAAGGTCGCTCGGAGCGGCCCGTCGAGGTAGCGCCGGATCGCGGCCGATCATCAAGCTGGGTTTGTGATGGTGGCCCGGACCAGATCGGGGGCGGTCCGGGTGGGCGGGGGCCAGCCAGGCAGTGGCACCCGGTCGCCGCGGGCGACGAACACCGTCTGCATGCCGACGGCTTGGGCGCCGGCGATGTCCCAGTCGTGTGCGGCGACCATGACCGCATGCTCGGCGCTGACGGCTTCGGCCTGCAGGACCATGCGGTACGCCGCGGGCGCGGGCTTGAGCATGCCGGCACGCTCCGCGGAGTAGATCGCGTTGAACAGCGGTGCGATGCCGGCGTGCTGGAGTTGGGCGTCGACGGTCGCCTGAGGCGAGTTGGCGAGAGCGACGAGGCGTTCCCCGCGTTCGCGGAGCGCGGTCAGCGCTGTGTGGGTGTCCGGGTGCGCCGGCAACGTCCGCATGGCGGCGCCGAGTTCGGCGATCGCGGACTCGTCCAGCGGCTTGCCGTGTGCCTGCGCGACCACCCGCGCGCAGGCGATGCCGAGCTGGGCGAAGTCGCGGTATGACCCCGCGGCGGTAGTGGCCAGAGCCGCGCGGATGAGCAGGTCGAACCACCGTGTTCGCAGGTGGGGGACGCCAGTGTGCTTGGCGAACACCTCGTCCAGCGGGGACAGGTCCAGCATGGTCTCGTTGACGTCAAACACCCAGAGCATCACGATCCCCAAAGGTTCGATGGGCGACGTACCGTGCGTCAAGGTACTGCTCGATCGTGGTCAGCCGCCGGCTGGGCGGCGGGCGGGGCCGTTGTCGACGAAGCGGTACGTGCTGCGCAGCGGCGCGTCGCCCAGTTCTTCGAGGATCAGGCCGCTGCTGGGGGAGTACTGCAGGAACGCCGAGGCGTTGCTGATCGCG
>DASYTU010000293.1:0-41660 GCA_036001925.1 Actinoplanes sp. | reverse complement strand
GTGCAGCGTGGCGCGGTCGCCCACGTCGGGCTCGTCTCGCTGTTCACGCTGGTGCTGGGCATCACGGCGGTGGCCGGCGAGTACCGGCACCGCACCATCACCGACGCCTACCTCGCGACGCCGCGCCGGGACCGTGTGGTGCTGGCCAAGCTCGGCGTCTACACGGGTGCCGGCGTCGCGTTCGGTGTGGTCGGCGCGGCGACGGCGCTGATCACGACCGCCATCTGGCTGGCCGCGAAGGGATCGTCGCTGGATACGTCCTCGGTGGACCTCTGGCGTACCGTCGTGGGCGGCATCGCCTGGAACGCCGCCTTCGCCGCGATCGGCGTCGGCATCGGTGCGCTGATCACCAACCTGATGGGCGCGGTCGCGGCCGCGCTGGCCTGGCTCGCGCTTGTCGAGGGCATCGTCGCCCAGCTGATCGGCGACGCCAAGGACTGGCTGCCGTTCGCGCTGGGTTCGGCGCTCGACGCCCTGCCCACATCCACGGGCGGTCCCCGGCAATGGCAGGCCGCGCTGGCGCTGGCCGGCTATGCCGTCGCCTTCGCGATCGCCGCGGTCGCGACGACGGTCCGCCGGGACGTCACGTGACGGCTACCGGAACCTGCGCTCCCGGCGGCCCGGGTTTGGTGCCGGCGGAACGGGGGCACCCGAAACGCCGTGGAGATCGGGAGGCTGATCGGCGACCGTTACCGGCTCGACGACCGCATCGGTGCGGGTGGCATGTCGGTGGTCTGGCGTGCGCACGACGAGGTGCTCGGCCGGGACGTGGCCGTGAAGGTGCTGTCGCCGGACCTCGCCGCGGACCCCGAGCTGCTCCGCCGACTCCACGTCGAGGCCCGCGCGGCGGCCGGTCTGCGGCACCCGCACGTAGTCGAGGTCTACGACTACGGCGAGGCGACCGACGGCGGGCACCCCGTGCCGTACGTGGTGATGGAGCTCGTCACCGGCCGGTCGCTGACCGACCTGCTGACCGGCGGTGCGTTGCCATGGCGGCTGGCCGTGCTGATCGGTGCCCAGGTAGCCGCCGCGCTGGCGTCCGCCCACGCGCACGGGATCGTGCACCGCGACGTCAAGCCCGCCAACGTGATGGTCACCGCGTCCGGGGTGAAGCTCGTCGACTTCGGCATCTCGGCCACGGTCGGCGAGGCGGACATGTCCGAGGGACAGCTCCTGGGCACGCCGGCCTACCTGGCACCGGAGCGGATGGACGGCGGACACGTACGGCCGGCCACCGACGTGTACGCGCTCGGCTTGCTCCTCTACCTCACCCTTGCCGGGCACCTGCCGTGGGAGGCGCCTACCACCACGCAGATGATCAAGGCCCACCGCTACCTCGAACCCGCGTCCCTGCCACACGTTCCGGACCTGCCGCCGGAGGTGGCCGAGCTGTGCCGCGAATGCCTGGCCAAGCGGCCGGGGGACCGGCCCACGGCCGCCGCGGCGGCGGCGACGCTCGGCGCGGTCGCCGGCCTGCCGCCCGCCTCGATACTCCTGGCCGCCGCGTCCGCACAGGCGACCGCCGCCGCCGAGGCCCCGACGAAGCGGGACCTGAAGCGCCGCCGGACCAGCGTGCTGGCGGGTGGCGTCGCGGCCGCGCTCGCGTTCGGCAGTTTGGCCACCTGGGCCGGGACACGTCCGGACGGAGACGCGCCGCAGGCGATGGCGGTGCCGCAGCCCTCGACTCCGGCCTGCACGATCGATTACGCGGTACGCAGCGCCGTGGGCGGCCGTACGTCCACGGCGGTCACCATCCGCAACACCGGATCGGTGCCCGTGGACGCGTGGCAGCTGAGCTTCACACTGCCGGATCGGCAGCGCCTCGTCCGGGGCTGGAGCGGCCACTGGCGGCAGGCCGGCATGTCGGTGCTGGCGCGCGGCGGTTCCCTGCCGGCCCGCGGGAGCGTGGCGACCGGTTTCGACGCCGCGTACCGCGACGTGACGTCGCTTCCCGCGGAATTCCTGCTCAACGGCACCCGATGCCAGTCGGTCCTGTCGGTGCAGGGCCAGAACACACCGGCGCCGCCGGTCCGCGCGGCCACCCGGAGCGCCCCGAAGGCCACGACCGCGGCCCAGCCCGCCAAGACCGACAAGGGCGGCGATAACAAGGGCAAGGGCAGCGGTAAAGGGAACGGCAAGGGCAAAGACTGAGTGACGCGTCTCAGCGGCAGCCGTTGCGGGTCGCGAACCGAAAGATGCATAATGCCGTTATGCAATCCGACGGCCACCCCGATCGCAGCCTGACGTCGGTGCTCGAGCAGGTCACGCGGCTGGTCCGGCAGTTGGCCACGGCCGGGGAGCTGAGCCTGACCGCAGCCATGGTGCTGGCGAGACTGACTCGCGACGGCCCGCAGCGGCTCACCGATCTGGCCGCCGGCGAGGGCCTCTCCCAGCCGGGGATGACGCAGTTGATCGGCCGGCTCGAGCGCGACGGCCTGGTCCGCCGGACCGCCAGCACCGCCGACCGGCGCGGCGTTCTCGTCGCGGTCACCGGCGCGGGCCGCGCGCTGGTCGAGCGCCGCCGCGCCGAGCGCGCAGCGGCGTTGCACGAGCTGCTCGGCCGGCTCGACGCCGAAGACCAGGCCGCGATCGCCGGCGCGCTGCCGGCGCTGGCCCGGCTCGTCGAGGCCCGGGCCCGCACCGCGTGAACGCCCTACCATCCCAACCCTCGGAGCACCGCGCATGAGCACATCACACGGAACCGTCACGAGCCCGTTCCGGCAGCCCGGCGCCGTTTGGGCGGTCGCGTTCGCCTGCGTCATCTCGTTCATGGGCATCGGGCTGGTCGACCCGATCCTGCCGGCGCTGGCGACGAGCCTGCACGCGACGCCCAGCCAGGTGTCATTGCTGTTCACCAGCTACCTGGTGGTGACCGCCGTCGCCATGCTCGTGGTCGGGTGGGTGTCCAGCCGGTTCGGTGCGAAGCGCACGCTGATCATCGGGCTTGTGCTCATCGTGGTGTTCGCGGCGCTCGCCGGCACATCGGACTCGATTGGCGGCATCGTCGGCTTCCGCGCCGGCTGGGGCCTCGGCAACGCGCTGTTCATCGCGACCAGCCTTGCGGTCATCGTCGCGTCGGCGAGCGGCGGCTTCGCCGGTGCGATCATCCTGTACGAAGCCGCCCTCGGTCTCGGCATCGCGGTCGGCCCGCTGCTGGGTGGCGAGCTCGGCAGCCTCAGTTGGCGCGGCCCGTTCTACGCCGTGGCGGTGCTGATGGCCGTCGCGTTGGTCGCGACGATCCTGTTCGTCCCGGCCCTGCCGCGCCCCGACAAGACGACATCGCTGGCCGCACCCCTCACGGCGCTGCGGCACCGCGGACTGCTCACCATGGGACTCACGGCACTGCTCTACAACTGGGGCTTCTTCACGATGCTCGGCTATGCGCCGTACCCGATGAAGTTGAACGCCCACGAACTCGGCCTGGTGTTCACCGGCTGGGGCCTGCTGGTCGCCGCCTTCAGCGTGTTGTTCGCGCCGCGCCTGGAGGCGCGGTTCGGCACGGCGCCGGTCCTGTACGTCAACCTGGCCGCGCTCGGCGCCGTCATGGCAGTCATCGCGGCCGGCGTGGACACGCCCACCGCGGTGATCGTCGCGGTCATCGTGAGCGGAGCGTTCATCGGCATCAACAACACCCTGACCACCCAGGCCGTCATGCTGGTCTCGCCGGTCGAGCGGTCGGTCGCGTCGTCGGCGTACGGCTTCGTCCGGTTCATCGGCGGCGGCCTCGCGCCCTTCGCGGCCGGCAAGCTCGCCGACGCGACCAACCTCAGCGTGCCGTTCTACCTCGGCGGGGTCACCTTCCTCCTCGCGATCGCCGTGTTGGCGACAGGGCACCGCCTGGTCAGCGCCGCGGAGTCGGGCCCGGCGGTGGGCGAGGCCGTCGCGCCGAGCCTCGACCTCGTCGGCGCCGCCGCGACGCGCGGGTCTCGGCCGGTCGTCGTCGCGGTCGGCGCGACCGACGACGCCGCCGAGATCGTCGACGCGGCCGCCGACATCGCCCGCGATCTGGGCGGCCCGCTGGAGGTCGTACACGTCCAGGAGACGATGGTCATGTCGGAGCAGGCGATCGACGTGGAGCACGCGGAGCACGCCCGCGCCGCCGTCGCCGCCCACCTCGACCGGCTCGCCGCCCGCGGCATCCCGGCCACCGGCCAGATCTTGACCAGCGTCGGCGACCACGCGGCCGCCGGCCGGGTGCTGGCGCACCACGCCGACGATATCGACGCCCGTACCGTCGCGGTGGGACTATCCCCGCATGGGCCGTTGGTCCAGTTCGCCGAGGGCAGTTTCACCAGCGCTCTGACCCACGCGGCTCGCACGACCGTGGTTCTCGTCCGTCCCGACGAGAGGCCGCACGAGCTGACCATGGACGCATTGGCGGAGCTGCGCAGCCAGTAGCGAGGACATGACGATGGGCTTCGAACTCGGGACCGACGGCCCGATCGCGCTTGTGGTGGGCGTGGACGGCTCCCCGACGTCGTTGCGGGCCGCCGCGTACGCCGCCGGGCTCGCGCGCCGGCAGTGCACCCGGCTGGTCGTCGTCTACGCCCGCAAGCAACCAGCCGCGCTGATCTCGTTCGCCGACCACGGCGGCACCGCGATCCGGGAGGTGATGGACGCGCAGGACGAGGTCGAGCGGCAGTTGCGCGACACCGTGCTGACCCAGGCGCGGGTGTGGCGGATCGACGCGCATCTCGTGGTGCGCGACGGTGATCCGCTGACCGTACTGTCCGATGTGGCCAAGGAGGTACGGGCGGACGCCGTGATAGTCGGATCATCGACGAGCATGGGTCACCGGATCGCCGGATCCCTCGCCGTCCGCCTCGTCCGCTTGGCGCGCTGGCCGGTCACCGTCGTGCCTTAGGCCGACCTGCGGCGCAACCACCAGAAGCCGAACGCCACCAGCAGCGCGGCCAGCACCAGGAAGACGCCCACCTCGGCCCACTGCAGGTCCCAGAACCGGCTGGCCGGCTGGTAGACCAGGCGCTGCTTGAGACCCAGCGTGTTGATCCAGTCCTCGCATGCCTTCGGCCCAACGTCGCGTCCGCACTGCGTTGGATCGGCCGGCCCGGTGAAGACCTTGCCGGCGGCGGTGACCGTCTGGTTCTGCAGGATCCAGGCGCCGTCGATGTGCGCCTGGGCCACGATCCGCATGTCGCCGTTGGGGCCGATGCCGAGCTGCTCAATGCCCTGGCTGAGGTCCAGGTTCGTGGTGAGGTGTTTCGCCGGCAGCAGGTGGGCGCGTACCCACAGGATCATCGCGCCGACGGCCGCGGCGTACACGGCGAGCGTGACGGCCATCGCGGGCACGGTCCGGCGGATCAGGATGCCCGCGGCCACGCCGAGCACGAACGCGAACGCCGCGTACCCGATCGGCACGACGCCGCGCGCGCCGAACAGCAGCGGGGTCAGGCGGTTCAGCACGTTCTCGTCGATCCGGTACGACGACCACCACACGATCAGGCTGAGAATGCCCGCGAACGCCACGCTCGCGGTGCACAGGAGGCCGAGCTTGACGGCGAGCCAGCGGTCCCGCGTCACGGACTGGTTCCAGACCAGCCGATGCGTGCCCGCCTCCAGTTCGCGGGCCACCAGCGGGGCGCCCCAGAAGACGCCGACCAGCGGCGGCACCAGGTAGAGCAGTGCGGTGCCCAGGATGAAGAGCACTATCGTCCGGCCGTTGTCCGTCGCGTGCGCGAAGTTGGTGAGTGCCGCGCAGTCGCCGGTGGCCGGGCAATTCGCGGCACCGCTGTCGGTCCACGCGCGCGCGATCATGCGGCCGTTGATCGCCAGTGCGATCGCGGCGGCCACCAGCGTGACGGCGCCGACGATCGCCTGCGTACGGAACTGCCGGTAGGTCAACCAGATCATCGGGTCATCTCCGCCCGCCGGGGCGCAGGCACCGCGGCCTTCGCCATGTACGCCAGAACCAGGTCTTCCAGGTCGAGCCGCTCGCTGTTCCATACGCCGTCGTCGATCGGCGTCTCGCTGCGCACGATCAGCGTGCTTTGCCGGTCGGTGTGGCTCGCCTGGATGACCGTCGCCCCGGCCGGCAGCACCTCCGGGTCCCGGCGCAGCCCGACTAGTCGCGGATGCGTGGCCAGCAGCTCGTCGACGTCGCCGGCCACCAGGACGCGCGAGTCGGCGAGCACGATCAGGAAGTCGCAGACCCGCTCGAGGTCGGCGACCAGGTGCGAGGAGAGGATGACGCTCGCGCCCGACTCGGCCGTGAACTCCATCAGGCTCTGCAGGAACTCGCGCCGGGCCAGCGGGTCGAGGCTCGCCACCGGCTCGTCCAGGACCAGCAGCTCTGGCCGCTTCGCTACGGCCAGGGTCAGCGCGAGCTGGGCGCGCTGACCGCCGGACAGCTTGCCGGCGGGCCGAGCATGGTCGAGGCCGAGCCGGTCGATGCGAGTCTGTGCCACCTCGTCGTCCCATCGCGGGTTGAGGTGCGCACCCAGCCTTAGGTGGTCGGCGACCGTGAGATTCGCGTACGTGGGCGTGTCCTGAGCGACGAAGCCCACCCTGGCCAGCTGATCGGGACCGGACGCGGGCTGCCCGCCCAGCACCTCGATGCGGCCCGCGGTCGGGGTGAGCAGCCCGACCGCCAGCTGCAGCAGCGTCGTCTTCCCGGCGCCGTTCGGCCCGACCAGTCCGACGACGCGGCCCGGCGGGATGTGCAACGTGCAGTCGGACAGCCCCGGGTGGCGGCCGTACCGCTTGGTCAGCCCCTCGGTTTCGAGTACAGCGGTCATGTCGGCCCCTCGTGTTCCAGTACCTCGGTCATGTCGGCCCCCGGCTCTCAGTTCTGCGGTCATGTCTTCTCCTCGGCAAGCGCGTGGAACGTCGTGACGAACAGGGCCTCGATGCTTTCGTTGTCGAGGCCGGCGGCGCGGGCCCGGGCGAGCCAGCGCTGCAGTTCCGAGCGCAGCGGTCCGTGCGCGGCCGTCGTCTCGTCGGTGAGCGTGCGCGTGACGAAGGTGCCGAGGCCGGGTCGCGGGGACACCAGGCCCTCGTGCTCGAGCTCGCGATACGCCTTCAGCACCGTGTTCGGGTTGATGGCCACCTTCGCCACCACTTCCTTGACGGTAGGCAGCTGATCGCCCTCGGACAGCAGACCGAGGCGCATCGCCCGTCGCACCTGCTGGATCAGCTGCATGTACGGGGCGACGCCGGATCGCGTCTCCAGGTGGAACTCGATCACGTCGGGGCTCTACCAATCAACTAGGTTGCTAGCACAATAGCGCTATGCGTGTCCGGCGTGTCAAGAGCGGTCTTCCTTCGGGGTCTACGCGGCGCCGCTCAACACGTCGCCCCTGGACACCACCATCCGCACCTCGCGCAGCGCGGTGACGTCACGCGCCGGGTCGCCGCCGACCAGCAGGAGGTCCGCAGCCAGGCCGGCGCGCAGGCGGCCGGTGCGATCGGCGATCCGGCACGCGTTCGCGGCGGCCCCGGTCGCCGATGCCAAGGCCTGCGGCGCGGGCATGCCGCATCCGACCAGGTCGATCACGGCCTCGGGCAGCACGCCGTGCGGCTTGCCCGGGTTGATGCCGGCGTCGCTGCCGCTGATCAGCGCGACGCCGGCGCGGACCAGTTCGCCGATCACGGCACGGCGCGCCTCCAGGGTCATGCCGGTGCGCGCCATCATGGCCCTGAGCTGCGCCGGCAGCTCGGTCAGCCCGCGCCGGCGGCCGAGCGTCGGGCACACGACGGTGCCGGCCGCCACCAAGGCCGCGATCATGTCCGCCGGCGCCGCGACGCCGCCGGGCACGATGCACGTGCAGTGCTCGATGTCATCCACGCCGGCCTCGATGCAGTGGCGTACCGCGGTCTGCGCGTGGGCGTGCGCCGCCACGGGCAGGCCGTGCCGGTGCGCCTCGTCCACGACCGCCCGCAGTTCGTCCGGTGTGAACTGGTCGGCGGTCACGTCCGTGGTGACGGTCATCGCGCCGCCGCTCGTCATGATCTTGACGAGGTCGGCGCCGCGTTCCGCTCGTTCCCGTACGGCCCGCCGCAGCTCGTCCTCGCCGCTCGCCTCGCCGCCCATCGACCAGCAGTGCCCTCGTACGCTCGTGATGGGCGGCCCGGCTGCGACGACGTTGGGAAGCCGTCTCGCGACCACCGCGAACCGGTGGTCGCCGAGGTCGCGCACCGTCGTGACGCCGGCCGCGAGCTGTGCCTCGAGCGTCGCCGTGATGACGCCGTCCAGCTCGGCCGACAACAGGCCCGGGATGCGGTCCAGCGCGTCCGGCCCGCCGTCGGCGCACAGATGCACATGCACGTCGATCAATCCCGGCAGCAGCGTGGTCCCGGGCAGGTAGGTCACCTCGCAGCCGTCGGGGACGTGCGCGGACGCCGGTTCCACGCCGGCGATGGTGTTGCCGTCGACGAGGACCAGTGCCCCGTCCGGCAGCACGCGGTCGCCGTCGAATGCGCGGTCCGCTCGATATGCCTTCACGAAGCGCTCCTCTGTTCTCGAGATCACCCGGAGCCAGGATTCCAGACGGCCGCGAGCGCGCCCCCGTGCTGTCAGGCAAAAATTAGCCGCGCAGCGTATGTACGCGAGGTCGCCGCGCAGTTGTTCCTGAGGGCGCAGATGCATTACACGCTGCGACCGCCGGGCATCGGGTACTACGCCGTGGTCATCGCCGGGCTAGCGATCTCCCTCGGGATCATCGCCGCGACGCTGCCGCTACTCGAACGGATCACCGGACCCGAGACCGCCCGCAACGACTGACATTGCCACTACGCTCGGGTCATGTCGCAGGAACAGGTTCCGGGCGGCGAGCCGATGCTGGCCGCGTTACTGGCCGCGCTGACGGAAGCGGAGGCGCTTCTTCGGGAGCGCGGGGACACCCACTGGGCGGATTGGCTGGAGCGCGACCGCGCGCGTATCGCGCGAGGTGACGCGTATGGCCTCGATCATGTGAAGCAGGCCTTCGGCGGCATGGGCAGCATCAACGACTCGTACCCGCGGGACGGCGACGAGATCGGAGCGATGCTCAGCAAGATCTACGTCATGGCCGCGCAACTTCTGGCCAACCGGCACCATGCCGGCGGTCGCGCGGTCATATAGCGAACTCGCGGCCGGCAACCCACTATGCGGCGGCCGCAGCCCGGATGGCGTCTTCGACGACGCGCACCGCCGCCGGACGCCGTCCTGGCGTCCGGGCGGTCAGCGCACGCCGGGTCTCGCGCGCCGCGAACCGGCAAGGCCCTGACCCCATCCGGTACGACCGGCAGCACGGAACCGGGAATCGTCGTCAGGCCACAGCCGGCCGCCACCAGCCGCACCTTGACCAGCCAGTCGCGCGTGCTGTGCGTCACCCCGCCGGTTGGCTGCTGGCGGTGCCGGCGCGCATCGGCCGGGGCAAAGACCACGGGGAGTCCGGCGGGCATGTCCGGCATCGGCGCCATGCGCGACTCGCGATAGGCACCGGAATGCGGCCGCCGCCTACCCGCCGTCACCGCCCGACCCGCCCGGCTGTTCTAGGGGGAAGATCCGTGGTGTTCTAAGCACCGCCGATCTTCCGCGCAGTCAAGCCGCCAGCCGCTGGCGGTCGCGGACGGTAGTGGCAGCCGACGCGTCGTACCGGCCCACCACACCAGGCCACCGGCGAACAGGAGCGCGCCGACGACCACGACCCGGCCGAGACCGAGGAGCGGGATCGGCCGGCGGCATGGTGCCCCAGGTCGATTACGGGTCCTTCTGGTTGAGACGCTCGATCGCAGCGCGGAATGCGAGCGGCCAGTCGCTCCGCTCGGGCCTGCAGGCCGCCGTCTGGACGGTGACCGCCATCATGCCGCTCACCTACGCCCTGTGGCTGCCCGAGGCGTTGCGTCGCCACGCGATCGACGGCAGGTCGCTCGACGGCGAGGTGGTGGCTCCCGTCGGCGTGAACCTGGCCGATGCCTTGGTCTTCTGCCTCGGCATCTTTCCCGTGCTCGGCCTCACGCTCGGGGTGATCGGCGCCGCCCTCGGCGCCCGTCGCGCCGTCCCCAACGATCCGTCCTAAGGCGTCCACATCCGGCTGATCCCGCCAACCTCGCACAGGGCTATCGGTGCATCGGCTCGTGACCAGGGGGTTCAGCGGTCGGGAATCGGCCGTTTATTGCATCTCATGCAATTCCGCGGGTGTGACCTCCTCGGGCCGCCGATCGGGGCGCAGGCCGCGCCAGGACGAATGGCGCAGCCGGCCGTCCGGCGTCCAGCTGCGGTACTCCACCTCTCCGACGATCTCCGGCTCGACCCATTGAGCGTCGCGAGCGTCGCGCCTGGGGACGTCCGCCACCGGCGGCGTGTCCCGGCGCAGCGGCGTGAGCCGCTCCTGCAGGTCGCGCAGCATCGCGTCGGTGAAGCCGGTGCCGACGCCGCCGGCGAACGACAGCCCGGCGCGCCGCACGGCAACCAGCAGCGCACCGATGGTTCCGGCGCGGCGGCCCTCGCCGGGCTTGTAGCCGATGATCACGACCTCCTGGGTACGGATGAACGGCGCTTTGATCCAGTCCGGGGACCGGTGCCCCGGCAGGTACGGCGACGTCAGCCGCTTCGCGACCACGCCCTCGAGGCCGCCCTCGCGTGCCTTCGCGGCCACCCGGTCGGGACTGTTCTCGACGAAGATCTCCGGCACCCGGATCGGGCCGCGCGCCAGGTCCAGGCCGACCAGCAGCTCGCGGCGCCGCTCGTACGGCTGGTCCAGCGTCAGCATGCCATCGAGGCCGAGCAGGTCGAACACGTTGTAGGTGAGCGGAAAGCCGGCGACCAACGCTGGTGTGGGCTCGTGGACGTTCATCCGCCGCTGCAGCCGGGAGAACGACGGCCGGCCGGCGGAGTCCGGCGCGACGATCTCGCCGTCCAGGATCGCGGGCCGGCCGTCGAGCTCCGCGGCGGCCGCGGCGATGTCCGGGTACGAGAGCGTCACGTCCCGCTCGTTGCGACTCATCACCCGGACGCCCTCCGGCTGGACATAGACGATGGCCCGGACGCCGTCCCACTTGTACTCGTACGCCCAGCCGCCGCCGGTGGGCAGCGTGCCCAGCGTCGCCAGCATCGGCGGGATGGGCTCGGGAAACGCGGTCGCGGCCGTCATTCGATCATTGACACCCACTCCCGGCGCCCGGTCAACCCGCCGGCGGCGAGCGCTACGGTAAGACCATGAGTCAGGAAACCGAGAAGGCCATCCTCGCTGGGGGGTGCTTCTGGGGAATGCAGGACCTCATCCGCAGGCGCCCGGGCGTGATCAGCACGCGGGTTGGCTACACCGGTGGCGACGTGGCGAACGCGACGTATTACCACCACGGCACGCACGCCGAGGCCATCGAGATCACCTTCGACCCGGCCCGCACGTCGTACCGGGAACTGCTCGAGTTCTTCTTCCAGGTCCACGATCCGACGACGAAGAACCGGCAGGGAAACGACATCGGCACCAGCTACCGGTCGGCCATCTTTTACACCGACGACACGCAGAAGCGGATCGCCGAGGACACGATTGCCGACGTGGACGCGTCGGGCCTGTGGCCGGGCAAGGTCGTCACCGAGGTCTCGCCGGCGGGGCCGTTCTGGGAGGCGGAGCCGGAGCACCAGGACTACCTCGAGCGGATCCCCGACGGCTACACCTGCCATTTCGTGCGCCCGGGGTGGAAGCTGCCGCGTCGCGCGGAGCCCGTCACGCCATCGTGAGCAGCCCGTTCGTCAGCGCGGCCGCGGTCAGGTGCCGGTAGCCGACCGAGTCGAACGCGACGACCAGCTCGTGCTCGTCGCGGGAGAGCAGGACGCCCGGTCCCCAGAGCCGATGCCGCACGGGTACGCCCTCGGGCAGTGATGTCTGCGCCGTCCGGTGCGCCGGCGCCGGAGAGGTGTCGTTGTCGCACGCCGCGCACGGCGCCTCGTAGTGCTCGCCGAAGTACCCGAGCAGCTCGGCGCGCCGGCAGCGGGTCGTCTCGGCGTACTGGCGGGCGGCCTCGATCCGGCTGGTGAGGATCGCCTGCCGGCGGTTACCCGCCGCGGCCGCGCGGGCGAACGCGTCCGGCGGCAAGTGCTGTGGGATCGACACGGCGTCGTTGCCGTCGGCGCGCAGCACCTCCAGTTCCAGCAGTTCGTCCACGACGCGCTCGACGCCCTGGCGGCTCACGTGGCTGGCCTCGGCGAGTTGGCGCAGCGTGATCCGGCCGGTCGCGGCCTCGAGCGCGTCCACGACGGCGTGCACCGAGGCGTCGCCCATTTTCGACTTCGCTGCGAGCAGGCGCGGGATCCGCACCGTGCGCGGGTCGTAGACAAGAACCGCGTGGGCCGGCTGGCCGTCCCGCCCGGCGCGCCCGATCTCCTGGTAGTACTCGTCGAGGCTGCCGGGCATGCCCGCGTGCACCACCGTCCGCACGTCCGGCTTGTCGATCCCCATGCCGAACGCGCTGGTCGCCACCACGGCATCCAGCGCGCCCGAGAAGAACGCGTCCTGGATCTCGCTGCGCTTCACCGCCGGCATCCCAGCGTGATAGGCCGCGGCCCGGTACGCGTCCAGCCGGAGCCGCTCGGCCAGGCTTTCGCAACGCGCATGCGTCAGCGCGTACACCAACGTCGGTCCGTCGTGCGCCAGCACCACCTCGACGGTCCGGTCGTCGATCGCTTGCGCTTCGGGCAGACCGTGACGGGTACGGCGGACCGCGAGGTCGATGTTCGGCCGGTCGAAGTCGGCGACGATGACCTCGGGATCGGTCATGTGCAGTTGGCGGGTGATGTCGGCCTGCACGGGCGGCGCGGCCGTCGCGGTGAGCGCGAGCACCGGGGGCCGGCCGACCGCCCGGATCACGTCCGCGAGGCGCAGGTACTCCGGACGGAAGTCGTGACCCCACTCGCTGACGAGGTGCGCCTCGTCGATGGCGACCAGCGTCACCGGCCGCGGGCTGCCGACGATCTCGCCGAGCGTCTCGGCGTTGGCCAGCTGCTCCGGGCCGAGCATGACGAAGTCGACGGCACCGGTGCGCAGCGTGTCCAGAGCGGCGGCGCGCTCCGCGTGATGCTGGGTCGAGTTGAGCATGACCGCCCGCAGGGAGGCGCGCGCCGTCAGGGACCGGAGCTGGTCGCGCTGCAACGCGATGAGCGGCGACACCACAACGGTGACGCCGCCCAGAAGGAGCCCACCGACCTGGTAGATGGCGCTCTTGCCGCTGCCGGTGGGCAGCACCGCCAGCGTGTCGCGGCCCGCCCCGATCGCCTCGAGCGCCCGCCGTTGGGACGGGCGGAGCGAGAAGCCGAGGACCGACTCGGCGATCCGGTCTGACGCGGCGGTGTCAGTCATCGTGTCGATTCTGCCTCAAGCGGAAAGGCCTATCGCGACGACTGCGTCACACGACCAAGAATGGCCGGCATGGACCTGGAGACCGCGTACGGCAAGCTGGCCTTGCTCGATCCGGAGATGGCACGGCTGGTCGAACGCCTCGGCCGGCCGGACCCGTTCTCGTTCAGCCCCATCCTGAGCCGGGTCGGCAAGGATCATTTCCGGGCGCTGATGCTGTCGATCACCAGCCAGCAGATCTCCTCCGCGGCGGCGTGGGCGATCTTCGACCGGGTGATCGCGGCGCTCGACGGCCGGCCAGACCCGGCTTCCGTGCTGGCGCTGGGACCCGAGCGCCTCCTCACGCTGGGCCTCTCGCACGCCAAGGTGCTCGCGGTCATCGACCTTGCCACTGCGGTCGAGACCGGCCGGGTCGACCTGGACCACCTGCCGGACGACGACGAGGCCGCGATCGCGCTGCTGAGCACGATCCGCGGCATCGGGCGCTGGTCGGCCGAGGTCTTCCTGATCATGCAGCTGCGCCGGCCGGACATCCTACCGGCCGGAGATCTGGGCATCCGGAAGGCGATCCAGCGGGTGTGGCACCTGCCGGAGATCCCTACCGTCCAGGCGGTGCGGGCACGCGGGCTCGGGTGGTCGCCGTACCGGACCTACGCCGCGATCCTGCTGTGGACCTCGCTCGGCGCCCCCGAGGGCGCGCACCCTCCGAGGTAGCGCCGGCGCTTTCAGCTCGGTAGCTCCAGGCGCGGCAGCTCCACCGCGGCGATCGCGTCGGCCGCCCGCACCAGCGCGAGATGGGTGAGCGCCTGTGGCGTGTTGCCGGCCTGCCGGCCGTTGCGGCAGTCGTACTCCTCGCTGAGCATGCCGACGTCGTTGGCGTAGCCGACCAGCTGTTCATCAGCGTCCGCGCGTCGTCCAGGCGGCCGGCGCGGGCGTACTGCTCGACGAGCCAGAACGAGCAGGTCAGGAACGCCGCCTCGCCGGCCGGCAAGCCGTCCACCCCGGACTCGGTGCGGTAGCGCAGCAGGAGACCGTGGTCGTTCATCAGGTCCTGCTCGATCGCGGCCACCGTGCCGAGCATGCGCGGATCGTCGTAGGCGCAGTAGCCCACCTGCGCGAGCTGAAGCAGCGACGCGTCGACCTCGCTGCTGCCGTAGTACTGGACGTAGGTGTTGCGCACCGGGTCGAAGCCGCGTTCTTCGATCTCGGCGCGGACGCGGTCGCGAAGCCCCCGCCAGCGGTCGACCGGCCCGTCGAATCCCTGCTTCTCGACGCTCTTGACCGCGGATCGAGGGCCGCCCAGACCATGACCCGCGAGTGCGTGAAGTGGCGGAGCTGGCCACGGATCTCCCAGATGCCGTTGTCCGGCTGGTCCCAGCGCTGCTCCAGGTGGCCGATCAGGGCCCGCTGGAGGGACCACGAATCCGCGGTCCCATGGGATCCGGCTTCGCGGGCGGCGTACAGAGCCATCATGACCTCGCCGATCACGTCGCCCTGGAACTGGGTCGACGCGCCGTTGCCGATGCGCACCGGAGCGGCGCCCTGGTAGCCGGGCAGGCTCGTCAGCTCCCGTTCGTCCAGGTCGCGCTCGCCGGCGATGCCGTACATGATCTGGACGTCCGCGGGATCACCTGCCACGGCCCGCAGGAGCCAGTTGCGCCAGTGCACGCTGGCCGCGAGATAGCCGTGCGAGACCAGCACGGACAGGGTCAGCGACGCGTCCCGCAGCCAGACGTAGCGGTAGTCCCAGTTGCGGGAGCCGCCGAACGCCTCGGGCAGCGACGTGGTCACGGCCGCCACGACGCCGCCGGTCTCGTAGTGGGTGAGCGCGCAGGAAGATCAGCGACCGGGTGACCTCGGCCTCGTAGCGACTGCCGTGGTGGATGCAGCCGTGGGCCCACTCGATCCACCAGTCGCGGGTGCGGCTCAATGCGGCCTCGACGTCGAGCGGCGGCGGCGCCTCGCGGTGCGAGTGGAACCAGGTCAGGCACAGATCCACGACGTCGCCCTCGGCGACCCGGAACTCGCTCGCGTGGGCGTGGACGTCATCCATCGGGACGAGTTTGGGTCCGCGCACGACGACCGCGTTCGGTCCGGCGGCGGCGAGCAGCGCCGGCGCTTCCGGTTCGCCCACTTGCCGTACCCAGGGAAGGGTCTTGCCGTAGTCGAACCGGATGGTCAGGTGTTGGCGCATCGCCACCCGGCCGCGAAGGCCGCGAACCCGGCGCACGACCTCGGCGCGGTGGTCGACGCTGGCATGAAGTCGGTCACCTCGACCTCGCCGTCGGCCGTGGTCCAGCGGGTGACCAGGACGAGTGTGTCGCCGTCGTATCTCCGCGTCGCCGTCGCCCGGGGATCGGCCGGTGCCAGCAGCCAGCGGCCGTGGTCCGCGGAGCCGAGGAGCGCGCCGAACACCGACGGCGAGTCGTAGCGTGGCATGCAGAGCCAGTCGACGCTGCCGTCGCGGCCGACGAGCGCGCCCGAGTAACAGTCGCTGATCAGCGCGTAGTCTTCGATCGACCGGGGCACGAAGCAAGTATGCGTACCGAGGGATGCGGAGTATCACCGTGCGATACGTGAAATTCGGCTCGACCGGCCTCGACGTCTCCAAGATCTGTCTCGGGGCCATGAGCTACGGCGAACCGGACCGTGGCGGCCACCCGTGGTCGCTGCCGGAAGAGCAGGCACGGCCGTTCGTCCGGCAGGCGTTGGAAGCGGGCATCAACTTCTTCGACACCGCGAACGTCTACTCCGACGGCAGCAGCGAGGAGATCCTCGGCCGGGCCCTGGCCGACTTTGTGGATCGTGAGGACGTCGTCATCGCCACCAAGGTGCACGGCCGGATGCGGCCCGGTCCCAACGGCGCGGGCCTGTCGCGCAAGCACATCATGGCCCAGATCGACAACAGCCTGCGCCGGCTCCGCACCGACTACGTCGACCTCTACCAGATCCACCGGCTCGACCCCGGCACGCCGATCGAGGAGACGCTCGAAGCCCTGCACGACCTAGTCAAAGCGGGCAAAGTGCGCTACATCGGCGCGTCCTCGATGTACGCGTGGCAGTTCGCGCAGGCGCTCTACTCGGCCGACCTGAACGGCTGGACCCGCTTCGTTTCCATGCAGAACCACTACAACCTGCTGTACCGCGAGGAGGAGCGCGAGATGCTACCGCTCTGCGCGGACCAGGGCATCGCGGTGATTCCCTGGAGCCCGCTGGCGCGCGGCAAGCTCACCCGCGACTGGGACGCGACGACGGCTCGCACCGAGGCCGACGAGTTCGGCCGCAACCTCTACACCGGGTACGAGGACACCGACCGGACCATCGTCGAGACGGTGGCGAGGATCGCGGAGAGCCGCGGCGTGTCCCGGGCGCAGGTCGCACTCGCCTGGGTGGCCGGCAAGGTCACCGCACCCATCATCGGTGCGACCAAGCCACAGCACATCGACGACGCGGTCGCCGCGATCGACATCGAGCTCACCGAAGAGGAGATCAAGGCGCTGGAGGCGCCATACCGGCCGCGCCCGGTCACCGGCTTCAGCTGATCTGACTGACGGTCCCCGCGTTGTCCGCGCCGGATCGGGCTGGCGAACGGCTGGTTCTACCACGCCGCCGCCCAGCCGTCGGCGTTCTTCGACGTCACCACCGGCACCAACGACATCGCAGGCGTCGGCTGCTGCCAAGCCACCACCGGCTACGACCTCGCCACCGGCCTCGGCGTACCGAACTGGGCCGCCCTACCGGCCGCCCTCCCCAACCCGGGATGAGCTGCCGTCACTGCTGGATGAGCTCGACCAGTTCCGCATCGTGGTCGGCGGTCCACCGGACCGGAAGGCCGACCGCCGTCAAATGGCTGCCCGAGTAGACCGTCTCGCCGTGCCGGTAGCGCGCGGCCGTGTCCAGACCGCGCAGCGGCAGCCGTACGTCGCGGCCCGGCACCTGCCCGAGGCCGTCCAGCGGCCCGGTGTTCCAGGCCAGCACGACGGTCCGGTCGCCAAGCGTGTACTGCACCGCGCACCGCTCCTGCGCCGGATCGCCGATCCGGTACACGTCGCCGGCGGCGATGATGTCCCGCACGCTCTTGTACCGGGCCACCCAGGAGGCGGCCTCGGTCCGTTGCGCGGGAGTCCACTTCGTGATGTCCGCGCCGATGCCGAGCGCGCCCGCCGATGCGAGCACGAACCGGAACGCCAGTGACCGCGGCCGGTTGTCGAACAGGCCGGTCGAGTCGGTCACCCACGAGCTGAGCAGGTGCGGGGCGTGCGCGAGCAGGTAGCCGTGCTGGATCCGCAGCCGGTCCATCGGCGCCGTGTTGTCACTGGGCCAGATCACGTCTGTGCGGGCGGCCATTGCCAGGTCCACCCGCGCGCCGCCGGCCGCGCACCCCTCGATCGTCACATCGGGGAACTCGCGGCGCAGGTGGTCCAGGACCCGGTACAGGTTCGCCACATGGGCGCCGTCGAGGTCGGCCTCGCCGCGACGGCCCGGCTCCGTCCGTGGCCGGTTGAAATCCCACTTCAAAAACCCGATCGGGTACGCCCGCAGCAGCCCGTCCAGCGTCTGCAGGACGAACGTGTAGACGTCGTCGCGACCCAGGTCCAGCAGGTACTGGTTGCGGATCGTGGTCATCGGCCGCCCGTCCGCGCGGTAGACCCAGTCCGGGTGTTCGGCGTAGAGCCGCGACGTCGGGTTGACCATCTCGGGCTCGACCCAGAGCCCGAACGTGAGGCCCTTCTTGCGTACCTCATCGACGAAAGCGCCGAACCCGTCCGGGAACTTCGCGGGATCGGGTGTCCAGTCGCCCAACCCGCCGCGGTCGTCGGGCCGGCCCACGAACCAGCCGTCGTCGAGGACGAACGTCTCGACGCCCAGATCCGCGGCGATGTCCGCGAGCTCGAGCTGCCCGGCCGCGGTCACGTCGAAGTGGGTCGCCTCCCAGGAGTTGTAGACCACCTGGCGGGGCCGGTCCAGCCGCGTTCCGGCGAGGTGCCGCTCGTAGGCGTGCCAGACCCGGGACAGCCCGTCGACGCCGGTACCGCTGTACGCCCCGGCCGCCACGGGCGTGGTCTGAGACGAACCCGGCGCGAGTGGCACGGGTCCATCGACGAGCGCGCGGCCGGCGCGTACCCGGGTCAGCCCGGCCGTGTCCGTGTCGGCCGCGATCCGCCACGACCCGCTCCACGCCAGCGCGACGCCCCAGGTCGGCCCGTCGTCGCGCCGATCGTTGACGGCCAGGTACGGCGAGAACTGGTGACCGGTCACGCCCTGGTCGCTGCCGATCTCGAACCGCCCCCGGTCCAGCGAAACGGTCGCCGGCGTGAACTCCTGCGCCCACTGTCCACACAGGTAGGTCAGCCGGGCACCGTGCGGCGTCGGCACGCTGAACGCCGCCGAGCCGAGCGCTATGACACCCAGCGGCTTCGAACCGTCGTTGTGCAGCTCGACCCAGCGTTCCACGACGTCGGTTCCCGGCGCGAACCGGTAGCACTGTACGGCCCGCAGGCCGGTCACCGGATCGACGAACGTGGCGCGTAGCCCCTCGCCGGAGGAATCGGCGTCCGCGAAGTCCCAGTAGGCCGAGCGGGCGTCGACCACCAGGTCGGGGCCGAGGAACGGGCGCAGCCCGTCGGTGGCGTACTCGACCGCGGCCACGTCGCCGCGGGTCATGTACTGCACCCGGCCGTGGAACGCGAGCGGCGACGGCCCCACGCCGACACCGTGCGGACCCCAGGCGACCAGCGAGAGCCACCGGCCGGACTCGTCGACCGCGACCGTGTACTCGGTCGTCGCGCCGGTCAGCGTCCACATCGACGCGGAAATCATCTACGCGGCGCCCTTGCGGAACTCGTCGTTCAGCCGGCGTTGCAGGGCCACGTCCTGCCACATCGGGTGCTGCGGCGCGGCGTTCGAGCACACCACGGTGCCCCAGGCGCCCACGCGGGCGCTGGCGCGCACGGCGTACTCGCAGAACGCGGCGCCGACCGGGCCTTCCTCGAACGTGCCGTACAGCGGGGTGTAGCCGATCCAGCCTTCGCCGAACACCAGCGGCACGTCGTGCGCGGCGGCCCAGTCGGCGGCCGCGTCGAGCCAGGTGTCCAGCGTCTCGGTCATCGCCCGGCGGTGCTCGCCGTACCGCTCGTAGAGCCAGCGGTCCCACTTCGCCGGGTCGCACCAGTCGTGGGTGTAGACCTCGCGGCGGCGTACCACGGTGGCGTCGAGCCGCCACCGGTCCGCCTCCGGCGGCAGCCAGTCCTCGAGCGGCGGCGCCCCGTCGCGCAGCAGCTCCTCGTACGCCCGCTGCTGGGGGTATGGCCGGGACGTGTCGCGCAGGGCGAACTCGTCGACGAGCTGGCCCAGGACGCCGTAGACGTACGGATGGAAGATCGCCACGTCCGCGTTGCGGGGTACGGCTCGCAACTGGCCGACCGGGACGCGCGCGTAGTTCACGGTCACCGGTACGCCCGGGTGCCGTCGCTTGAAGCGGTCGATGCCGGCCTCCAGCGTGTCCTGCAGGCCGAGCACCGGGTCGACTCCGGGCGGGACGACGTCGGTGAGCGCGCCGCCCTGGACCTCGTTGTGCAACTCGACGAAGGCAACGCGATCGTCGAGCCCCTCGGCCCTCAACAGGTCGACGAGGTCGGCCAGGGCGTCGGCGAGCGCGACCGCGCGCCGGTCCGGCGGGACCGCACGCAGCGCGCGGTGCCAGGAGTCGTCGGCCAGGAACGACGGGCTCTGCTGGTACTCCCAGCTCGACACGATGACCTGGCAGTCGTGCCGCCGCGCGGCCCGGAACAGCTGCAGCAGCCAGGCCCGCCCGTCCAGGGTGGCCGGGGTGCGGACGTCGTACCAGCGGGTGCGCTGGCCGTACCCGCCGCCGAGACCAGTGAACGTGAGCGCGCCGGTGTCCAGGCCGGAGCCGAACAGCAGGTACGGCATCGCGCAGATCCGTACCGTGTTGTAGCCGCGCTCGACCGCCTGCCGGAACGCCTCGTCCAGATCATGGAACGGCGCGCCCGGGGCGGTCTGGGTGTACCAGCTGAAGTCCCACAGGGTGATGGTCAGCGGCCGGTTCGTCGGTGGTGCGGTCACTTGGTCGATCCCATCAGTAGTCCGGACACGAAGTGGCGCTGGAACGCGAAGAACACGATCGCGGTCGGCACCGCGGCGACGATGGACGCGGCGGCCACCACGTTCCAGTTGCTGACGTAGCCGCCCTGCAGGTTCAGCAGCGCGGCGGTGACGGGCAGCTTCGCCTCGGTACGCAGCACCGTGATCGACCAGATCAGGTCGTTGAAGATCCAGGTCGTGGCGAGCGCGGCGAGTGCGGCCAGGGACGGCCGGCACAGCGGCATGATGATCCGCGCGTAGATCTGGAACGGCCCGGCGCCGTCGATCCGCGCCGCCTCGGTGAGCTCGGCCGGGATCGAGCGCATGAAGCCGTGCAGCACGAACGTGTAGAAGCCCAGCCCGAAGCCGACGTGGATGGCAATCAGGCCGACAAGCGTGTCGTAGACCCCGAGCGACTCGGTGATCCGGGCGACCGGGATGAGCAGGATCTGCGGCGGCAGCAGGTTGCCGGCGAGCATGGTGAGCAGGATGGCCCGGCGGCCCGGGATCGCGTACCGGCTCAGCGCGTACGCGGCCATCGACGCCAGCAGCAGGCTCAGCAGCACAGCGGGGATGGTCACCTGGATGCTGATCCACAGTGCCCGGCCCATGTTTCCCGCGCCGAGCGCCGTCGAGAAGCCGTCCCAGCTGAACGATGTGGGCCAGGCCGCTGTTCCGTTCTGGGAGATGTCGTCGAACGAGCGGAACGCCAGCACGATCACGAAGATCATCGGCGCGACCCAGACCAGGGTCAGCGGGATCATCACGGCGTGGAAGACCCAGCGGCGCTTACGCCGGCCCAGCCGTTCCGGTTCCGGACTTCTCGCCGGCGCGGCGATGTCGACCATGGCGGTGGCGGTCACGTGTCGGCCCCCTCCTTCGTCGCCCGGACCAGGTACGTGATGATGAAGACCAGCGCGAGCGCGAAGATCACCACGGCGATCGACGAGGCGTAGCCCAGGTTCAGGAACGTGAAGCCCTGCTGGAACATGTACGTGCTCAACAGCTCCGACGAGTGGTACGGCCCGCCCTGGGTCATCGCCCACACGATGTCGAACGTGCGCAGCGAGTCGATCACCGTCACCGCGAACACGACCGTGTTGACGCCGCGCAGCTGCGGCCAGGTCACGAACCGGAACCGCTGCCACGCGCCGGCGCCGTCGACCGCGGCCGCGTCGTCCAGCGTCGGGTCGGTGCCCTTCAGCCCGGCCAGGTACAGCACCATGACGTACCCGACCTGCCGCCAGACCGCCGCGACCAGCACCGCGTAGAGCGCGGTGGTCGGATCGGCCAGCCACTGCCGTTCCAGGCTCTCCAGGCCGACCGCGCCGAGCAGCGTGTTGATGGTGCCGTCCGGCTGGTACTGCACCCGCCAGAACAGGCCGGTCACCGCGAGCGAGAACACCATCGGCAGGTAGATCGCGCTGCGGTAGAGGCCGACGCCACGGCGCGGCCGGTTCAGCGCCACGGCCAGCGCGAGCCCGCCGAGCACCGACAGCCCACCGAAGCCGATCGCCCAGATGACGTTGTTCTTCAGCGCGCCACGGAACACCTCATCGGAGAACAGGGCGCGAAAGTTGTCCAGCCCGACGGGCTGCGCGACGCCCAGCCCGTTCCATTTGGTCAGCGAGATGTAGAAGCTGTTCAACGCCGGCCAGAACACCATGCCGATCTCGACCAGGGCCGGTACGAGCAGGAACAACCAGACGACTTTCGGCACCCGGCGGGCACCGCCCGCGCGCCGGCCGGCCGGGGCGGCGACCGGCGCCTCCAGCGTCGTCGTGGTCACGATGCGATGACCTTCTTCGCGGACGCCTGCCACGCACTCAGGATGCTGTTCACGTCGCCCGGCTTGTCGAGGAACTTGGTGAGCGCGGTGTCCGCGGTCGTCTGCAGTTCGTCGCTGGAGTCCCGGTTGAAGAACTGGGTGATGGCCTTGGTCTCGTTGAGGTGCTTGATGCCCTTCTGCACGAGCGGCGGGAAGGCGCTCGTGTCGACCTTCTGTGAAGTGGGCAGGTTCGACGACTTCGAGAGTTTGATGAACTCCTGCTGCGCGTCCGGAGAGGCGAGGTAGCTGAGCAGGTCCTTGGCGCCTTGCGTGTTGTGCGACTTGGCGCTGGCGAAGTAGCCGTCGGTGGGCGCCTCCTCGGCCACCGGGATGTTCGGGTCGATGATCGGCACCCGGAAGAAGTCCAGGTCGTCCACGACGTTCGAGGGGACCGCGGTGGTGATGAACGCGCCGATCAGGTACATCCCGGCCTTCTTGCTGGCCAGCGGCGTGACCGCGTCCTGCCACGAGTACGAGCGGCCCTTCGGGTCGAAGAACTCGAGCAGCTGCTTGTAGTGCTCCATCACGTTCTTGACTTCAGGACCGTCGAACGAGTGCTTACCGGCCAGCAGGTCGCGATGGAACTCGGCGCCGTTGATGCGCAGGTCAAGGTAGTCGAACCAACCGGAGGCGACCCACGGCGTCGAGCCGGTGCCCATGGTCAGCGGCGCGACGCCCTTGCTCTTGATGGTCTTGCACAGCGCGATGAACTGGTCCCAGGTCGTCGGTGGCTGCACGCCCCACTGCTGGAACGCGGACTTGCGGTAGAACAGGCCCCACCAGTAGTAGTTCGTCGGCACGAAGATCTGCTTGCCGTCCGCGCCGGTGGACAGCTCCTTGAGCGCGGGGGAAAACCCGGCACATGCCCCGTTGCCGGTCCACAGGTCGGACACGTCCAGCAGGAAGCCCTTGCTGGCGTAGTCGCGGGCCACCGAGCCGGCGTACCAGGTCAGCACGTCCGGCGGGTTACCGGAGTTCAGGTACGTCGGCAGCTGGGCCCGGAACGTCTCGATGGCGATGGTGTTGAGGGTGACCTTGGTCTTGGTGTAGTCCCCGACGACCTTGGTGAGGGCGGCCTTGGGGTCGGCGTCAGAGAGGGACGATTGCAGCGTCAGGGTCGTGGAATTGCTACTCGAGCCGGAGTCGGAGCTGCTGCCGGTGGCGCAGCCCCCGAGAATGGTGGCGGCGCCCAGCCCGCCGAGGCCGGCCAGGAACCCTCGGCGACTGAGTTCGCTGTGGACCATGTTGATCCTCCTGAATTGCTATCACCTGCGGAGCGGGAGCCCGTCGAAGTTCCGTTTCCGAAAGGTTGCATCACGGTTGCTGGGCTGTCAAGATATCTTCGTAATTAATGGTTATTGCTTGTGGAGGCGTTCCGATGGCTGCTTGGCTGGCGGGTCGTACCGCGGTAGTCACCGGTGCGGCCGCGGGGATCGGCGCCGCGTGCGCCCGCCGGCTCGCCGCCGACGGCGCCAACGTGGTGCTGACCGACATCCGGCCGGCCGACGACCTCGCCAAGCAGATCGAGGCGGACGGCGGCCGGGCGCACGCGCTGATCGCGGACGTGTCGGACGAGGACGCGTGGGCGGAGGTCGTGCGCGCCACGCGGGAGCGCTTCGGCCCGGTCGGCGTACTGGTCAGCAACGCGTACGCGGCAGAGATCGCGCCCGCCGACGCGACCAGCCGCGACTCCTGGGACCGGCAGCTGGCGGTCAGCCTCACCGGCGCGTTCCTCGGCGTCCGGGCCTGCCTCGCGGATCTCCGCGAGACGCGGGGCAGCGTCGTGATCATCTCCTCGGTGCACGCGAACTTCGGGCTGCCTGGCCGTCCCGCCTATGCGGCCGCCAAGGGTGGCCTGGTGTCGCTGGGCCGGCAGCTGGCCATCGAGTACGGTCCGGAATTGCGAGTGAACACCGTCCTCCCCGGACCGATCCTGACCTCCGCCTGGGACGGGATATCGGCGGCCGATCGGGAGCGCAGCGCCGCGGCGACCGCGGCCGGCCGCCTCGGGACACCCGACGAGGTGGCGGCAGCGGTCGCTTTCCTTGCGTCGCCGGACGCCAGCTATGTCACCGGCACGAGCCTCGTCGTCGACGGCGGCTGGAGCGCCGCCAAGTCGTCGGCCTAGCCGGCGCTCCGCACAGCAGCAACGACCGATACACACGATGGGGAGACACGGCAGGATGCAGCAGTATGTGGCGCGCGGGGTACACGGCCAGACGGTGGAGGTCCTCGCTCAGCGGATCCTGAACGGCCAGCTCGCCGAGGGAGCCACCCTCGACATCGTCGCGCTGCAATCCGAGTTCGACGTCAGCCTGACCGTGCTGCGCGAAGCGCTGCGGGTGCTCGCGGCCAAGGGCATGGTCGACGCCCGGCCCAAACGCGGCACGTTCGTGCGTCCGCGCGCGCACTGGAGCCTGCTCGACGGCGACGTGTTGCGCTGGCAGTTCGCCCGGCAGGACCGGCCCAGACTCTTCGAGGACCTGCACGAACTGCGCAGCATCGTCGAACCGGGCGCGGCCAGCCTCGCGGCCGCCCGCGCGACCGACGACGACCTCACCGCGCTGGACCACGCGCTCGACGCGATGGCCGCCGCCGGCGACGACGCCGGCGCAGCGGTCGCCGCCGACCTGTCCTTCCACCGTGCGTTGCTGGCCGCCACCCACAACGAGCTGGTGTTGCGAATGGAAGTGCTGATCGAGACGGGCCTGGCTGAACGCGATCGCATGGTGCACGGCAACGCGGGTACGACCGACCCGGTGCCGAGCCATCGGGCCGTGGTCGAGGCGATCCGGCGGCGCGACCCGGCGCAGGCGGCCCGCGCGATGGGCAAGCTGCTGGACCAGGCGATCGCGGACGTGGCCAAACTGGAGAAGAGGACGCTTCGTGAAGATCGATAAGATCGAGACCTTCCTGGTGCCGCCGCGCTGGTTGTTCTGCCGGGTGTCCACGGACGAGGGCGTCGTCGGCTGGGGCGAGCCGGTCGTCGAGGGCCGCGCCGAGGTGGTGCGCGCCGCGGTCGAGGTGCTGGCGGAACACCTGATCGGCGAGGATCCGCTGCGCGTCGAGCAGCACTGGCAGGTGCTCACCAAGGGCGGCTTCTACCGCGGCGGGCCGGTGCTGTCCAGCGCCGTCGCCGGCCTCGACCAGGCACTCTGGGACATCGCCGGGAAGGCGTACGGCGCGCCCGTGCACGCGCTGCTCGGCGGCCCGGTGCGCGACCGCGTCCGGGTGTACGCGTGGGTCGGCGGCGACGAGCCGGACGAGATCGCCGACGCCGTGACCGCCCACGTCGAGGCGGGTATGACCGCGGTGAAGATGAACGCCAGCGGGCGGCTGGCGTCGGTGCCGACCATGGCGGAGGTGGCCAGGATCGTCGAGCGGGTCGCCGCGGCACGCGAGGCGCTCGGGCCGAACCGGGACGTCGCCATCGACCTGCACGGCCGCGCCAGCTATCCCGCCGCCCGGATGATCCTGCCGGCCGTCGCGCCGATGCACCCGCTGCTCGTCGAGGAACCGCTCGTTCCCGAACACGGGCATCGCCTCGCGGAGCTCGTCGGATGTACCGCGGTGCCGGTCGCGACCGGGGAGCGTCTCTACCACCGCACGGAGTTCCTGCCCGCGCTGCAGGCCGGCATCAGCGTCGTGCAGCCGGACCTCTCGCACGCCGGCGGGATCTCCGAGGTCCGCCGTATCGCCGCCCTGGCCGAGACGTACGGCGCGCTGTTCGCGCCGCACTGCCCGCTCGGCCCGATCGCGCTGGCCGCCAGCCTGCAGGTCGCCCTTGCCACGCCCAACTTCCTGATCCAGGAGCAGAGCATGGGTATCCACTACCACGCCGGCATGGACCTGCTCGACTATGTCGCCGATCCCCAACCGCTGCGCATCACGGGCGGCCACATCCCGCGGCTCGAGGGCCCGGGCCTGGGGATCACGGTCGACGAGGCGGCGGTACGCCACGCCGATCGCAGCGGCCACGCGTGGCGCAACCCGGTGTGGCGCCACGACGACGGTTCCTTCGCCGAATGGTGACCGCGCTGACGTCCACGGTGGACCTGGTCCACGGTGGACGCTGGACCAGCCTGCGTGGCGGCGATCGGGAATGGCTCTGGCACCGCCCCGATTCCGCGCGGTCGCGCGTCCGCCCCGGCGACGCCTTCGTCGACGCCGGCGGCATCGAGGAGTGCCTTCCGACGGTACGCGGGAAGCCCGACCACGGAGCCGTGTGGTCCCGCCCGTGGCGGCGGCTGGACGCCGAGACCGCCGGGTTGACCGGCGATGACTTCGAGCTGACCCGGACGGTGCGGCACGCCGGCGGCGCGGTGGCCGCGGACTACCGGCTGTCCGCCGTACCCGGATGGTCGTTTGTCTGGGCCGCCCACGCGCTGCTCGAGCTCTCCGATGCGGCCCGGATTGACGCGCCGGCCGGGACGGCGACGCGTGTCTACGACGACGCGCGCGACCTGATCGCCGGTAACTGGCCCGACGGGGCCCCATGGCTGATGGCGGAATGGCCGAGCCCGCTCGGGCTGCCGCTGCACCGCCTCGGCCCGCCCGACGGCACCGCGGTCGGCGCGATCCTGAGCGACTGCCCCCGGGTCTCCGTGGTCGACGGTCCGGACGAGCTGACCCTGTCCCTGGCGGCGGACGCCCAGCCCGTGTCCATGGCGCTGTGGCGCAATCTCGGCGGCTTCCCGCAACCGGACCCGTACCGCAGCATCGGCGTGGAACCCATGCTGGGCACGGTGTTCGACCTGGCCGAGGCCGGCCCGGGCGACGCCGCGGTGGTGCCGCCGTCCGGCGTCTGCGCGTGGCGCCTGGTCCTCGAGGCGCTCTCGTGAGCGGCTTCGACGTCGTGTGCGTCGGGGAGTCGATGGCGCTCGTGACTCCCGATCCGCCGGCGCCACTCGCGCTCGGCGGGCGGATGCGGCTGGATGTAGCCGGCGCCGAGTCCACGGTGGCCTGCTATCTGGCGATGCTCGGCGCCCGTACGGCCTGGGCCAGCCGGGTGGGCGACGATCCGCTCGGCGAGCTGATCCTGTCCCGCATCCGCTCCTGCGGCGTCGACACCTCACTCGTCGAGATCGATCCGTCCGCGCCGACCGGCGTCTTCTTCAAGGACCCCGGCGTACGTACGCAGGTGTACTACTACCGAGCCGGGTCCGCGGCTTCGCGCCTCGGGCCCGACCTGCTGCCGTCGTTGTCCGGTCTCGTGCACCTGAGCGGCATCACGCCGGCCCTCTCGGCGTCGTGTGCCGAGCTGGTCGAGCAGATCCTCGCGTCGCCGTCGCCGGTGAGCTTCGACGTCAACTACCGGCCCGGGCTGTGGTCGCCGGCCGGCGCCGGTCCTGTCCTGCGAAAGCTCGCGGCCCGCGCCGAGCTGGTGTTCGTCGGGCTCGACGAGGCGCAGGCACTGTGGGGCGTCGCCGGTCCGGACGAGGTCCGCGACCTGCTGCCGTCGCCGGAGACCGTGGTGGTCAAGGACGGCGCAGCCGGCGCGTACTCCTACGGACCGGCCGGCACCGTCTTCGTACCCGCGCCCGCGGTCGACGTGGTCGAGCCGGTCGGTGCGGGGGATGCGTTCGCCGCGGGCTACCTCTACGGACGCTTGCGCGCGCTGCCCGAGACCGCTCGGCTCCGCCTCGGGCACCTGGTGGCCGGCGCCGCGCTCCGGGTGACCGGAGACGTGGGCGTGCTGCCGCCGACCGCCGAGCTGCTGGCACTGCTGTAAAGGAAGGCCCGTGGACTTCGACGAGATCTTCGGCGGCCAGCGGGTGATGGCCATCCTGCGTGGCCTCCCGCCCGACGAGACCGTGGCCCTGGCTACCCGCCTGTGGGACGCCGGCGTCACCGTGCTAGAGGTCCCGATCGGCACGGCCGAGGCGGTAGATTCGTTGCGCGCCGCCGTGGCAGCGGCGGCCGGACGCGGCCTGCGCGTCGGCGCCGGCACGGTGATCACGCCCGCGCAGGCCCGGGCAGCCGCGGACGCCGGTGCCCGGTACACCGTGGCACCTGGTCTGGACCTGACCGTCCTGGCCGCGAGCTTGGCCACCGGCCTGCCACACCTGCCGGGAGTCGGGACGGCGAGCGAGGTCCAGCAGGCGTACGCGGCCGGATGCCGGTGGGTCAAGGCGTTCCCGGCCAAGGCCCTCGGCGCCGCATGGATCAGCGCGATGCGCGGCCCGTTCCCGGAGGTCCGGTTCGTGGCCACCGGCGGCTTGAGGGTCGGCGACGCCCAGCCGTTCCTGGCCGCGGGCGCTAGCGTGGTCGCCCTGGGCGCGGCGCTGGCCGATCCCGATCAGCTCACCGCGGTCGGCGGCCTGCTTCGCGGCTGAGCGCCCGACCCGCACTACACGGTCAACGAGACCGGCTAGGGCCACCTCGGCGCGCGCGTGCCGTCGACGGTGGGCTTCCAATCGGCGCTGTCACGGCTGTCGACGGTGAGGCCGGCGGCCGCGGCGATGGCGAGGATGACGAAGAAGAGAAGGACGGCGAGTTCCATGATGATCCACCCCTGTTGGCGGTCCGGCTTGCTTGTCTCTAGCCTCCCGCCGCCGACACGAAGGCGAAAGTGGCAGTGATGCCATACATCTTCAAATTTCTGCCATGCTCGCGTAGGCTGGCCGCATGTTGAGGAACGTCGCGGTCATCGCGCTGCCGGACGTCGCCGTGTTCGAGCTCGGTGTGCTGTGTGAGCTGTTCGGATACGACCGGACCGCGGAAGGTCTGCCGGGTTACGAGTTCAGCCTGTGTACCCCGGGCGGGCTTCCGGTCCGTACCCATGCGGGGTTCACGGTGACGCCGAGCCACGACCTCGCGCCCGTCGAGACGGCCGACCTGGTCGCGATCGCGCCGTACGACATCGACCGCGAGCCGCCCGAGGAGGTGCTCGACGGGCTCCGCCGGGCTAACGACCGCGGCGCGTGGGTGATGAGCGTCTGCACCGGAGCGTTCGCCCTCGGCGCGGCCGGCCTGCTGGACGGCCGCCGCTGCACCACCCACTGGCGGTACACCGACGAGTTGATCAAGCGCCATCCAGCGGCCAAGGTCGACCCCGACGTCCTGTACGTCGAGGACGGCAACGTGTTGACCAGTGCCGGCACCGCCGCGAGCGTTGACGCCGGTCTGCACCTGATCCGCCAGGAGCACGGTTCGGCCGTGGCCACCATGCTGGCCCGGCGGATGGTGGTGCCGCCGCACCGCGACGGCGGACAGGCCCAGTTCATCGAGACGCCGGTCCCGGCGTTCGCGTGCGAGACGCTGCAGCCGGTGCTCGAGCACGTGCTGGAGACGCTCGGCCGGCCGCACACCGTGGAGACGATGGCAGAGCTGGCGCACATGGCGCCGCGGACGTTCGCCCGCAGGTTCCGGTCCGAGACCGGCGTGACGCCGCACGACTGGCTGACCGGTCAGCGCATGCTGCTGGCCCGCCGGCTGCTCGAGGATTCCGACCTGGGTATCGACGCGATCGCGGACCGTGCCGGTTTCGGTAGCGCCGCCACGCTTCGGCACCATTTCGGGCACCGACTAAGCACAACACCTCAGGCATATCGGGCGACCTTCAAGACCCGCGTCGCCTGAGAACAAGCTCACGTTCCGGCCGGATCCGGCGCCGCGGCCCGGACGGTGTGGCTATGGTCGCCCGGTCCGCGAACGCGGGCCCCGCCGCCGGTAACGCCGAGTCCATGCCGCCGGCCGGCGAGACATCAATCGACAAGGCATGGAGCGGGGGACCCACCGTTCCTCGGCGCGCCGTGGCGCGCCTCGGGGTGAAGCCGCGATGCGCGGCCGGGCTCCTCGGCCCGAACCCGACAGCTGACCTCGTAGGCGTGGAGGTTCATCTGTCATGGCACAGATCCGCAAGCATGCCCGCATCGCCCTCGGCATCGTCGCCGCCGGCACCGCGGGTACCGCCGCGCTCCTCGGGCCGGCCTCGGCCGCCCAGGCCAAGTCGGGCGTCAACTGGGACGCCGTCGCCCAATGCGAGTCCGGCGGCAACTGGAGCATCAACACCGGCAACGGCTATTACGGCGGGCTCCAGTTCACCCGCGGCACCTGGAAGGCGTACGGCGGCACCAAGTACGCCAGCACGGCCAACCGGGCCAGCCGCGCGGAGCAGATCGCGGTCGCCGAGCGCGTCCTGCACGGCCAGGGCATCGGCGCGTGGCCGGTGTGTGGCGCGAGGTCCGGCTCGACGAAGCACTACAAGGCGACCCACTCGGCGAGCAAGGTGACCTCGCACCGGAAGGCCACGGCGCACACGTCGCGGCCGGTGGTGCCGACCGGTCGTGGCTATGTGGTCAAGGCGGGCGACACGTTGGCCGAGATCGCCGCGAAGCACGCGGTGAAGGGCGGCTGGCATGCGCTCTACCAGCTCAACAAGAGCGTGATCGGCAGCGACCCGAACCTGATCCTGCCGGGTCAGCGGCTCGCACTCTGAGGTGCCGGCGCGACCGTCCTCGGGGCGGTCGCGCCGCCTCATCGGGGGGTACGGGTCTTGCACCACCTGTCATCGGGCGTGAACCACCGCGATGCCGGCGAGCGTCGGCACGATGACGGTCGAGCCGGACAGCGCCGGCGTGGCGAACCGGTTGGTCCCGCCGACGGCCACCTGGCCCAGGCTCTTGCCGGTGGCCGGGTCGAGCGCGTGCAGGACCCCGCCGTCGCTGTCCAGCGCCCACACCCGTCCGCCGCCGACCACCGGCGAGGCGGTGACCGATTTGTCGGCGTGCCAGAGCACGTGCAGCTTCCCGGAGCCGTCCACCCGTACCGCCCGGACGCCGTCGGTGCACGGCAGGTAGACGACGTCCCCGCTGACCGCGGCGCCGCCGAACGACGTGCAGATGTCCTGGACGGAGACCTGGCCGCCGATCCCGCCGAGTGCGCCCTGCCGGAGCACGTACACCGGGCCGGACTTGCCGCCCAGTACGGCCCACTGCGTGCCCACCAGCGCGACGCCCTGCGAACCGAGGCCGACATCGCCCTCGTTGTTGGCCGCCCAGTCCGTGGGCGCGAACGAATCCAGCAGCTTGGCGTCGCCGTCGAGCTTCAGCACCGAGTTGGTGCGGTCGTACGCGTCACCCGGGAACGCGGCACCGTTCGCGGAGACCACCAGCAGGTTGCCGGACCGGTCGACGGTCGGGCCGGCCGGGTTCCACATGCCGCCGCCGCGCCGGGTGGGCGGGCTGTAGTAGATGGCGTCGCCGGTGCCGTCGAGCCGCACGCCGACGACCCGGCCCTTGTAGTCGCCGCAGTCGCCGGCCTGCGCCCCGTACGGAATCCATACCCTGTCGTGCGCGATCGCGAGCGCGCCCCGCTGCTGCATGTCGCGGGCACTCACGCCGGGCAGGTCGACGCTCGTGCTCCAGGCGACCGAGCCGGTGGCGGCATCGAGCGCGTACAGCTCGTGCCGGACCGCACCGCCGTGCTCGGCCACCACGAAGATGTGGTTGGTCGAGGCGTCGTAGATCGGCGTACCGGTGATGCCGAGCGGGTCGATGTTGCCGCACTCCCGCTCCTCGGCCGGCGACGGCGAGCCGAGGCTCCGTTTCCATACCTGCCGGTACGAGCCGTCGAACGCGTAGACCGAGTCGTTCTCCGTGGCGACGATCGTGAGACCGTGTACGACCAGCGGGGACGCGTACACCGAGCCGTCCAGCTGGAGCGACTCGGCGAGCCTCGGCGTGCCCGCCGCCGGCATCGTGGCCGAGACACCGGCGTGGTCGGGGGTTCCGTGATACATCGGCCAGTCGGCGCCCTCGGCCGCGGACGGCACGGCCGTGGCCGTCTCCGGCGGCGTGGCGGCCGGCGCGGCCGGCTTCGGGCCGCCACAGCCGGCGAGCAGGCAGACCGCCACAAGGAAGACCGCTCGCAAGCGCATGCCCGCCAGTTTGCTTTGCGTTCGCCGTGCCGACCAGCAGGACGAGAGCTTTGCGTTCGCCGCGCCGACCAGCAGTATGAGAGGCGAGGGCGGAGGTGCGGTCATGGCTGATCCGATGGAAGCGGTCCGCCGCCTGCTCGATCTGCGCCACCGCGGCCGTACCGAAGATCTGCCCCCGGTGCTGGCGGAGGCGGCGCCGTTCCTCGACGTGGCCGAGATGGCGGTCCTGCTGGTCGACTATGGGCAAACTTCGCTGTGGCCTCTGCACGGCACCGCCGCTGGCGTCGCGCCGCTCACCGTGGACGGCACCGTGGCGGGTGAGGCCTTCACCAGGGCGCGGACGCTGCAGGCTCCCGGTGACGACGGCATCCTGATGTGGATGCCCCTGCTGCACGGCGCGGAACGGCTCGGCGTGCTGCAGATCCGCGCCAAGGCGGAACCGGACCAGGAACTCGGCGACGACCTGAGCGTGATCGCCGCGCTTGTCGCGGAGCTCATCGCGAGCCGGCGCTTCTACGGCGACGCCGTCGAGCGCACCCGCCGCCGGCTTCCGATGCAGCTGGCGGCCGAGATCATCTGGAACCAGTTGCCGCCGTTGACGTTCGCCGCGGACGGCACCGTGGTGACCGCGGTGCTGGAGCCGTGCTACGACGTCGGCGGCGACGCGTTCGACTACGCCGCCAACGGTGACCTCCTGCACGTCGCGCTGTTCGACACGGTGGGGCACGGCATCGCCGCCAGCGCGCTGACGACGCTGACGCTGAACACCTACCGCAATGCGCGCCGGTCCGGCCTGACGCTGGAAGACACGTATCGCTCGATCGACAAGTGGATCCGCGCGCAGTACCGGGGCGCGTTCGTCACCGCGGTGATGGGCGAATTCGACACCCGCTCGGGGCACTACCGGCGGATCTCCGCAGGCCATCCGCCGGAGTTGTGGCTCCGGGCCGGGCGTCGGCTTCCGATGCCGTCGTCGCCGACCGCGCTACCGCTCGGACTCGGGCACATGCTGAACCGCGGGCCGCGCGTGACGGAGCACGCGCTGGAGCCGGGGGACGCGCTGGTGCTCTACACCGACGGCATCACCGAGGCACGCTCGGCCACCGGCGAGCTGTTCGGCGTGGACCGGCTGACGGAATTCATGCTCGGCGCGCTGTCCGACCGCACGCCGGCGCCCGAGACCATGCGCCGGCTCATCCACACGATCGTCTCGTACGAGAACGGCGAACTCCGCGACGATGCCACGGGCGCCCTGCTGCAGTGGCGCCCATCTTGATTCCCGCGGGAACCGGGCAGCCGGCTCGCCCGACCAGTCATCGATGAGGGCTCGGCGCCTGAGCTGAGTTCGCTTATCATCCGGCCGTGATCCCACTCGCCTTGAAGCCGCCGAGCTTCGATGCCGCCGCGCCCTTTCCTGAAGTCAGACAATGGCAGGCGGCTATCACCGCTGGTGACTGGCCGGCCCTGGCGGCGTTCATCGCCGCACTGCCCGACGCGGACTCGCGCAACTTCGCGGTGCGTACCATCGGCAAGACGAAGGGGTCGGAGGCCTTTCTCGGCAGGGCCGCCGAGACTGGCGATACCCTCGCCCTGCTGCTGTTCGCGTCCCGGCACGTCGAGATGGGTTGGGCCGCCCGGGGCGGCCAGCCGGCGAAGAACACTCGGCGTGGCCAGTTCGCGCGCTTTCACGAACACCTGAACGAGGCCGAGCGGCTGCTGGTGGAGGTCACCGGGCGGGAGCCGGACAATGCCCCGGCTTGGGACCTGCGGATCGCCAACGCGCGTGGCCTGGAACTGGGTACGGCTGAGGCATTGCGTCGCTATCAGCGACTCGCAGCCCACCACCCCCACCACTACCCGGCGCAGGCTCAACTCCTCCAGCAGTTGTGCCCGAAGTGGGGTGGATCCTGGGACCAGATGTATGGGTTCGCGCGGGAGTGCGCCGCCACCGCGCCGGCGGGCGCGGTCAACCCGATGCTGGTGGCCGAGGCACACATCGAGCGGTGGCTGAACATGCCGGGACTTCCTCGTGTCGCCGCTCCGGTGCGTACCGCGGAGGTCAGGGCGGAACTCTCCGAGGCGGCTCACCGGTCGGTGCTGCACCCGGCCTTCCGCCGCGACTATCGCTTCTACAGCGCGCACAGCACGTTCGCGATGGCGTTCAGCGTCGCCGGCGCGTACGCGAAGGCGGCCCCCCACTTCAGGGCGGCGGGTCGATACCACGCGTCGACCCCGTGGTTCTACCAGAACTTTCCGTACCTCGACCTGATGGTTGACCGCGGCGTCGCCCTGCTGCGGGGGTGATGCGGTGATCACTCAAACCGAGGTCGACGGGGTGCCGACGCTGTACGTCCCGTCGTCCGGCACGGTGAGCGCCGGACTGCTCTTCCGGGTCGGATACGCCGACGAGACGCTCGCCGGCGCCGGTGTCACGCACATCATCGAGCACCTGGCCCTGCACCGTCACGGCGTGACCGACTACCACCACAACGCGACCACCGATGCGATCTTCACCCACTTCCGCGTGCGGGGCTCGGCGGAGCATGTCGTGGCGTACCTGACCGGCGTCTGCGCCGGTCTGACCGAGCTACCGCTGGACAGGCTGGAGATGGAGAAGGGCATTCTGCGGACCGAGGCCACCAACCGCGGCCTGCCCGTGCTGCCCCTGTGGCGCTACGGGGCGGTCGGTTACGGTCTGGCCAGCTATCCGCAGTGGGGAGTGAACCGGCTGGGCCCGGACGAGGTGTACCGGTGGGCGCGCACCTGGTTCACCCGGCACAACGCGGTGCTCTGGGTCCGTGGTCCGAGCCTGCCCAACGGTCTGCGGCTGAGCCTTCCGTCCGGCACGCGTCGCCCGTTGCCAGCCGTCTCATCCGCGCTGCCGGTCACACCGGCGTACTTCGTCGGCGAGGAGAGCAGCATCGTCCTTGACGCGGTGGTGCGCCACAGCCCGCCGGCGGCGGTGTTCGCCAGCGTGCTGGACCGGGAACTGTACCGCAGCCTGCGCCAGGAGGGTGGCTACTCGTACACGGCCGCGGCGTCCTACGATCCCCGCGGCGACCAGTTCGCCACCGTGACGGCAGTGGCGGACGCGTTGCCGGCGCAGCGGCAGGCGGCCCTCGGCGGCCTGCTCGACACGCTGCAGGCGATGCGGGCTGGGCACATCAACGACGCGGATGTCGCGGCGGTGCGCGGCGCGGCGCTCGACGGACTGTCCGAACCCGGCGTCGAAGCCGAGCGGCTCGCCTCCTGCGCCGCCGACCTGCTGACCGGTGTGACCTACCAGTCCGTCGAGGACCTCAAAACGGACCTGGCGGCGGTGACGACGGCCGACGTCCATGCGGCCGCGGTCGAGGCGTGGGGGTCATTGCTGGTCCAGGTGCCCCGCGGCACCCGCGGCGACTGGACCGGCTTCGCCGCGGCACCGACCCACTCCACCCACGCGGTCGCGGGTACCCACCATCGCGCCCGAGGAGCAGAGCGGACGACCCTGATCGTTGGCGACGACGGGGTGACCCTGCTGACTGGCGACGGACCCGTCACCGTACGTTACGAGCAGTGTGCCGCCGAACTGCGGTGGCCGGACGGCGGCCGCCGGATCATCGGCGTGGACGGCATGACCGTGCCCGTCGAGCCCACCGTGTGGCGGATCGGGCTCGAAACGGTGGCGTCCATCGACAGCCGGGTCCCCCCGGCCGCCGTGATCCCCATGCCCGCCCGCGATCCCGCACGCCTTCCCAGACCCGCCGCGTTTGGTACGGCCACGCCGCGTCAAAAGGTCCTCCTCGTCGTACTCGGCGTGATTGCGACGTCGCTGGCCACCTGCAACGGTGTGGCGACGGTGGCCTTCGGCACGGATCCGACCACCATGACCGAGGACTGGGTCCTCGTCGGCGTCGTATGGGGGGCCGTGGCCGCCGCGGTGGCGGCGATCTGGGTGATCGCACGCAGAATCAGGCAGCGTCGATAAACCGCACCCCAAGCGGCCGTCGGTTCGCCGGCTGCCTTCGCACGACAGCTCGACGTGATTCGGCGAACGCTCAGCCCTGTTCGGCGTCGCGGAGGATTGACTCAGGTCCTCGGTGAGCGGCCGGGCGAACCCGCCCGGCCACCCCTGTGATTACGCCGGGACGGTGGTGATGGCGGCCAGTACGGCGTTCGCGACCGCGGGGTTCGTGATGTCCGAATGGCCGCTGATGAACCGGTCCCCACGCAGGTTGTGCACCCGGCCGCGCTCGAACACGTACGTGGTGTTCGGGTCGCCGAGCTCGCCCTCGACGGCCTCCGTGGTGCCGACCGCGCCGTTCGCCCCGATCCCGCCGTACGGGTCGCCGGGGTCGCCGAGGTCCGCGCCGATCTGGTGCGCCAGCCGGGAGGCGAGCGCGTACGCGAGCCCGACCGCCAGGTCGTTGTGCGTGTGCGTGACGATCATCGGACCGTGCAACTGTCCGCCGGTCAGCGCCCGCCGGAACGCGCCTGCCGGCATGCCCAGCGCGGGGTCCGCGGCGGCGAGTCCGCGATGGCTGTACGCGCCCTGCATCAACGACACCGAGCTGATAGTGGTGTCGGTGGCCGCCGTCGCGGCGGAGACCACCCGCGCGCCGAACGAGTGGCCGGCCAGATGCACCCGTACATCGGGCCGGGCAGCCCCGACCGTGCCGAGCAGGGCGGCGACGCCGCGCGCGCCGACGTTTCCGGCTCGTTCCTTCATCGAGTAGAACGTCGTCGTGTTGAGCGCCAGCTTCAGCGCCTGCAGCGGGTTCAGCTTGCCGAAGTGGAATCCGAGACCGGCGGCCATCGTTGCGCCGGCTAGCGGGTCGGAAACGAAACCGGGCGGCAGCGAGCCGGCGGCCACCGTCGAGACCGGCGCCGCGCCGATCCGGCTGCCGACCTCCAGCTCGGCCTGCTCGACCGCGTCGAGGACCTCCGGCACGGAGCCGTCGCGCAGCGTGCCGGGCAACGAGTCGTCGTCCGCGACAGCCTCGGACGGCGGCAGCAACCCGCGCAGGATGTCGAGGAACTCCGCCTGCGCGGCGCCATCGGTCTCCAGGCGCGGCACGAGCCGTTCCAGCGCCGATCGGGCGGCCGGGTCCTCGACGGTCATGGCGATGCGGCCGATCAGGTCGGTGACGTCGTCGCCCAGGCCGGCGCCGTGGCCGGCGGTGTCTTCCGGATCGACGCCCCACCGCTTCGACGGCCACTGGAGGCCGACGACGGTCAGCGACCGTCCGGTCGCGGGCCGGCCGGCCATGAGGATGTCGATGGTGTCGGTCAGCCGGGTGAACATCCGCTCCGCGGCCGGCATGTCGTTGTTCCAGCCGGGCGCGACCATGATCACGTCGGTGCCGGTCCCGATCATGGTGAGCGCGGTGTCGAACTGCGCCTGGTCGGCCGGGTCGCCGCTCTTGGTGAACTCCACCGGTGTGTAGGGCAGTCTCATGATCTTCTCCCGGAACTGTTCAGACTGATTGGATGGCACGCATGGCGTCGACCAGGCCGGCGCCCTGGAAGGTGCGCGCACGACCGAGGTCGGTGGCCGTGGACAGCAGTGCCTTGCTGACGGCGTCCGGCTGCCCGGCGAACTCCCGGTGCACGGACAGGAACGCGGCCGCCGCGCCGGACACGTGCGGCGCGGCCATCGACGTGCCGGAGTTCTCGATGTACGTGGCGTCCGGCGCCACGGACTGGGCCTTGACCAGCAGCGCTCCGGCCGCGGCGCTGATCACGCGCTCGCCGGGCGCGACGATGTCGGGCTTCATCCGGCCGTCACCGGTCGGGCCTTTGGAGGAGAAGTACGAGACGCCGGTGGAGTGCGGCGATGACGAGGTCGAGCCGACCGTGATGGCGAGCGCGGCGTTGCCCGGGTCGTTGATGGTCATGTCGAAGCCGACCCGCATGAGCTGGTTCTGGCGGTCGCCGGCGTACCCGTAACCGGTGTTGCCGGCCGCGACGACCACGACCACGCCCGAACGGACGAGGTTGTCCACCTCGCGGCAGACGGGCGTCAGCCCGGTCGCGAACCAGCTCGGGTCGAACGGATGCCCGACGGAGATGTTCACGCCGTGCACCTGCAGATCGCGCCCGCCCTCGTTGAGCGCGGCGATGTACTGCAGCGCGGCCAGCAGGGCGGTGATGTCGCCGGACTCGTCGGCCCGCAGCACCTTGCAGGACAGCAGCTTGCACTCGGGCGCCATCCCGCTGATCGACGGGAACGTGGTCTCGCGGGCCTGTATCACGCCTGCGTCGTCCTGGTACCAGACCGCGCCGCTTAGCGTCCGGCCTGGCTCGGCGGCCTGCTCGCCGGCGAGGATGCCCGCAACGTGGGTGCCGTGCCCGGCGTCATCGCGCAGCGCGAGCGCGTCGTCATCGTCGACGAACGACCGGTGCGGCAGACCGACCAGGTTCTTGTGCTGCTTGAAGTGCGGGTGGTCGCGCTCGATGCCGGAATCCACCACGGCCCAGACGATGTCGCGGCCGGTCGCGTTGAACGAGCGGTGTACCGCCTGGCACTTGGTGGTGATGATCGATCGGGTGATGAGCGCCGTGATCCCGAAGTTGGGCCAGATGCGGTGGATGGTGCCGCGGTCGGCGCGGACGGTCTCGGTCGGCGACGTACCGGCGTCGGCGCCTTTCCGGTCCGCCCGCACCAGCCGGCGGATCTCCTCGGCGGTCAGCGCGGTCGTGACGTAGGACCCGTTGACCTGATAGGGCACGCCCCTGCGGATGTCCGGCAGCAGATCCTCGACGAGATGCTGGGCCGCCGCCGGCACCCCGCCCGGGTAGCGCACCCGCAGCTCGATGACGATGCCGATGGGCCCGTTGCCGCGGTCCATGCGTTCCCGCAACGGCGGCGAGATGACGGCGTCGGCCACCAGGTCGGGTGAGGTGGAGACGTGGGCGGTGCGCGGGCCGTGACCGATGGCGTCGGGCGGTCCGAACTCGGCCGGGAACGGCGAAGGTTCGGTCATCATGTCAGCCTCGGGCGATCCGGGCCGCGGCGCTGCCGGGTATTCCGTATCGGTTGGTCGGATCTAGGACGGGCTAGCGTACGGGCATGGACCGAACGACGATCGGCGTGGCGGTGGCCGGCTTCGGCTGGATGGGCCGTGTGCACACCCAGTCCTACGCCCGCGTGCTGCACCACTTCCCGGACCTCGCGGTGCGCCCGGAGCTGGTCGCGGTGGCCGACGAGGCGCCCGGACGGGCCGAAGGGGCAGCCGCGCGGTACGGCTTCGCCACGGCCACCCAGGATTGGCGCGACCTGGCGCGCGACCCCCGGGTTCAGGCCGTCAGCGTCGCCGCGCCCAATTTCCTGCACCGGGAGATCGGCGTCGAGTTGGCCCAGGCGGGCAAGCACATCTGGATCGAGAAGCCGGTCGGCCTCACCGCCGACGACGCCCGTGCGGTCGCCGCCGCGGCTCGCATGGCCGGCGTGCAGGGCGCGGTCGGCTTCAACTACCGCAACGCGCCGGCCGTCGCCGCGGCCCGCGACCTGATCGCGAACGGCCAGCTCGGCGCGGTCACGCATGCCCGGTTCCGGCTGTTCAGTGACTACGCGGCGCATCCGGAGGGCGCGCTCACTTGGCGGTACGAGCGCGCCCGCGGCGGCAGCGGCGTGCTCGGCGACCTGGCCGCGCACGGCGTCGACCTGGTCTGGTACCTGCTCGGCGACATCCAGGCACTGGTCGCCGACAGCGCCATCTTCGTGCCGCAGCGGGCCCGGCCGTCCGGCGCGACCGCGGGCCACACGCGGGCGAGCGGCGGCGAGATGGGGCCGGTCGAGAACGAGGACTACGTGTCGAGCCAGCTACGGATGGCGTCCGGCGCCCGGGTGGTGCTCGAGGCGAGCCGGATCGCGGTGGGGGAACAGAACAACTACGGCTTCGAGGTGCACGGCACCCGTGGCGCGGTGTCGTGGGACTTCCGCCGGATGGGCGAGCTGGCGGTCAGCGTCGGGGACGCGTACCAGGACCAGGCGGTGAGCACCGTGTTCGTGGGGCCGCCGCACGGCGAGTACGCGGCGTTCCAGCCGGGCGCCGCGATCGCCATGGGGTACGACGACCTCAAGGTGATCGAGGCGTACCACTTCCTGCGGTCGGTGGCTGAGGGGAAACCCTACGGCACCACGCTGGACGACGCCGTACGCAGCGCGGCCGCGCTCGACGCGATGGCCCGCTCGGTCGAGACCGGCGGCTGGGTCACCGTCGGGCCGACCTGAGCAACTCGGTCAAGCGCCCCAGCCGGCCTGCTGTCCGCCCACCCGCTCGGCCATGATCCGTTCCTGGTAGCCGCTGCGCCGGTACGCCCCGACCGGATCCGGGTCGAGACCGGCGTCCGCCCGCACCTCGGCGAGCAGCGGCCGCACGTCGGTGTTGTACGCGTCCATCAGCACCGCGTTCGCCTCCAGCACGTCGCCGTCGTTCTGCGCCTTGGCGAGCGCGTCCCGGTCCACGAGGAGCGCCTTCGCGGTGGCCTCCTGGACGTTCATCACCGAGCGGATGATCGCCGGGATCTTCGCCTCGATGTTGTGGCACTGGTCGAGCATGAAGTTGATCCCGTACGACGGGTCCAGCGCGTCGCCGCGGACGATCTCGTTCATGATCCGGAACAGCTGGAACGGGTCGGCCGCGCCGGCCATCAGGTCATCGTCGGCGTAGAACCGGCTGTTGAAGTCGAACGCCCCGAGCTTGTTCTGCCGCAACAGGAACGCCACGATGAACTCGATATTGGTGCCGGGCGCGTGGTGGCCGGTGTCGATGCAGACCACGGCCTTGTCGCCGAGCTCGACGCAATGCGCGTACGACGTGCCCCAGTCGGGGATGTCGGTGGCGTAGAAGGCCGGCTCGAACAGCTTGTACTCCAGCAGCATGCGCTGGCCGTCGCCGAGCCGGTCGTACGTCTCGCGCAGCGCCGCGGCCATCCGGTCCTGCCGGTTGCGCAGGTCGTCCTGGCCCGGGTAGTTGAGGCCGTCGGCGAACCACAGCTTCAGGTCTCGCGATCCGGTGGCGTCCATGATGTCGATCGCGTCGAGCAGGTGATCGGTGGCCTTGCGCCGGATGCCCGGGTCCGGGTTCGTCACCGAGCCGAGCTTGTAGTCGTCGTCCTGGAACACGTTGGTGTTGATGGCGCCCAGCCAGATGCCATGGCCTTCCGCGTACGCCGCGAGCGCCGCGTAGTCGTCCACCTTGTCCCACGGGATGTGCAGCGCCACGCTCGGCGCCACGCCCGTGTATCGGTGGACGGTGGCGGCGTCGGCGATCTTCTCCTCCGGGGTGCGTGGCACGCCGGGCTGGGCGAAGACCTTGAACCGGGTGCCCGAGTTGCCGAACGCCCACGACGGAGTCTCGATGCGCTGGGCGGCGAGCGCCCGCTTGACGGCGGCCAGGTCAGCCATTTTGGATCACTTCTCTTCTTCTCGGTGGAACACCTCGGTGAGGAGCTGGAACCCCTCGTCGGGCGGCCGGCCGTCGACTCCGGCGAGACTCCGCTGTCTCGGCCGGCGGGCATTGACCTCGGTCCGCGCCATCGCGGCCTGCGACGCCGCGCCATCGGG